>JAGASJ010000064.1 GCA_017621795.1 Oscillospiraceae bacterium
CCTCTATGGAAAGAAAGCAGTAAAAATTGACAGCACAGCGAAAACCGTAACATTGGATGACGGAGCGGCGGTTCCTTATGACAGCGTTTGTGTTGCTACCGGTTCTTCCCCTTTTGTGCCGCCCTTTGCGGGACTGGACACCGTGGAAAAGAAGTTTTCCTTTATGACCATCGACGACACACTAGCGCTGGAAGCTGCCGTGGACAACTCCAGTCGCGTGCTGATCGTAGGTGCCGGTCTGATTGGCTTAAAGTGTGCCGAGGGTCTACGGGACCGGGTGGCAAGCATTACTGTCTGCGATCTGGCAGACCGGGTACTTTCCAGTATTCTGGATACGGAATGCGCCGCTGTGATGCAGCAACATTTGGAAGAGAACGGCATCACCTTTCTGCTTGGTGACAGTGCCGCCACCTTCGATGGCAATACTGCACATATGAAAAGCGGTAAAACAGTAGCCTTTGATGTGCTCGTGCTGGCAGTGGGCGTCCGTGCCAACACCGCCCTTGTCAAGGATATCGGAGGTGAAGTTAACCGGGGTATCATCGTAAACACACGAATGGAAACCACGATTGCCGATGTATACGCTGCCGGTGACTGTACGGAAGGAGAAGACATTTCCTTTGGTGGCAGGCGCGTTCTGGCGATCCTTCCCAATGCCTATATGCAGGGAAAATGTGCCGGTGTTAATATGGCAGGCGGAGAAACTGTGTTCGACAAGGCAATTCCTATGAATTCTATCGGCTTCTTTGGTCTGCATGCTATGACCGCAGGCAGCTATTACGGTGCCGATCAGGGCGGTGAGCTGTACGAAGAAAAAGGCAATGGCACATTGAAACGGCTGTTCACCAAAAACGGTTTTCTGACCGGCTTTATCCTGATTGGGCAGATAGAGCGAGCCGGAATTTACACCTCTTTGATTCGGGAGCAGACACCGCTGCACACGGTAAACTTTGAAATTCTGAAGACAGAACCGGCGTTAATCGCCTTCTGCGAAGAAAATCGTAGAAAAAAGCTGGGAGGTGTGGTATAATATGAGAATCCTGAATGTAGAGGTCCTTGATCATCAGGCAATCAACGATTCCCTGCGTGATGTACAAGAGGACTGTACCCTAATAAATTGCTGCGGTCAGCGGTTTATCGCTGCCGGTATGTCGGATAAAAACATTACCATCAGCGGTGTGCCCGGAAATGCATTGGGGGCCTACTTAAACGGTGCCTCCATTACGGTCAAAGCCAACGCACAGGATGCCGTTGGGGATACCATGAACGAGGGCAAAATCGTGATTCACGGCAATATCGGCGATGCAGCCGGCTATGCAATGCGTGGCGGAAGAATATTTGTAAGGGGCAACGCAGGCTACCGGGCGGGCATCCACATGAAGCAGTACAAGGATAAAGTTCCGGTTTTGGTCATTGGCGGCAGAACCGGCTCCTTCCTCGGTGAGTATCAGGCAGGCGGTGTGATTGTGGTGCTGGGTCTGCATGCGGACGGCAAGAAGATCGTCCATAATTTCCCCTGTACCGGTATGCACGGCGGCAAGCTTTTCCTGCGGGGAAAATGTGATGATATTGAATTCCCCAGTCAGGTCACCGCAAGACCTGCAGGTTCTGCTGACCTTGCAGAGATTCAGGAATATGTAGCTGAGTTTTGCAAGGAGTTTGATTGCAGCAGTCAGGAGATCATGAATTCTCCCTTTACTGTGGTAACTCCCGACAGCAAAAATCCCTATAAACAAATGTATGTAGCAAATTAAACGAAAGAAGGTTCGGTTATGAAGTATTCAAAGGAAGAGGTCATGCAGTTTGTTCAGGAGGAGGATGTGAAGTTCCTTCGTCTGGCTTTCTGTGATGTCACCGGCAAGCCAAAAAATGTTTCCATTATGCCCACAGAGCTGGAGCGTGCATTTGAACATGGCATTGCCATTGATGCTTCAGCTATCGAAGGTTTCGGGGATGAGACCCACTCGGATATTTTCCTGCATCCGGATCCCGACACCATCACGGTACTGCCCTGGCGGCCGGAGCATGGCAAGGTGGCAAGGATGTTCTGCTCCATTACCTACCCGGATGGCAGACCCTTTGAGCACGACGTTCGCACGCTCCTAAAAGAGGCCATTCGCCATGCCAAGGAGTTGGGTTACTCCTTCTACTTTGGACCGGAAATGGAGTTCTACCTGTTCAAGCTGGATGAAAACGGCAATCCAACCGTCCAGCCCTACGATCATGCTACCTATATGGATGTAGCTCCGGAGGATAAATGTGAAAATGTCCGCCGGGAGATCTGCCTGACATTGGAAAAGATGGGCATCCGACCTGAATCCTCCCACCACGAGGAAGGTCCCGGGCAGAACGAGATCGACTTCCGTTATTCCGATGCGCTGACTGCTGCGGATAATGCCATTACCTTCTGTTCGGTCGTCAAATCCGTGGCCGCTTTAAACGGTCTGCATGCGGACTTTTCACCCAAACCCCTGGCAGACCAGCCAGGCAGCGGACAGCATATCAACATTTCCATCAAGGGCGGAGATGAAAAGGATACAAATCATATGCTTGCCGGTATCCTCGGCACGGTTGCGGACATGACTGTATTCCTGAACCCCAGCAAGCAGTCCTTCCACCGGCTGGGCTTTAACAAAGCTCCCAAGTATATTTCCTGGTCCAGTGAGAACCGCTCTCAGCTGATTCGGATTCCTGCAGCCACCGGCGAGTACCGCCGTGCAGAGCTGCGTTCTCCCGATCCTCTGGCAAACCCCTATATTGCCTATACGCTGCTGATCTATGCCGGCCTGTACGGTATTCAAAACAAGCTGGGGCTTCCCGAACCGGCAAATGTGAATCTCTTTACCGCAGATGCGGAAACCCTGGCAAACTATAAAACGCTGCCCCTGTCCCTTGCGGAAGCCAGAAAGCGTGCTTTTGACAGTTCTTTTGTACGGGACCATCTTCCCTTGTCTTTGATCGAGTATTTCTGCAATCGCTGAGAAAACATTATCATTTTTGAAGGGAGGGGAACATTGTGGTCTTCGGGGATTGCTATTACAGCGTACTGGTCGTTTCGGCAGCAGAAAAATTCAATGCAACCATGGCCACTCTGCTTCCCCCAACCGACTATTATCCTGTTAAATTCGTTACGAACATAGCTGCCGCAAAACGGGCTTATTTGGAACAGCAGTACGATTTTGTTATTATCAACGCGCCGCTGCCCGATGATTTTGGCACTCGCTTTGCCACCGATGTCACACGCGGAAACGGCACTGTGGCTCTGCTGATTGTCCGTGCCGAGTCGTATGAAGATATTCGTGCGAAGGTGGTATCGAAGGGCATTTTTACCCTGTTGAAACCCACCTCTACACAGATCATTACCCAAGCCTTGGAATGGATGGCCGCTGCCCGGGAACGCCTGCGGAGGCTGGAAAGCAAAGCTACCTCCATCGAAGAAAAAATGGAGGAGATCCGTCTGGTAAACCGGGCAAAGTGGCTGTTGATCGAAAATCTGAAAATGACAGAATCAGATGCCCATCACTACATTGAAAAACAAGCCATGGACCGCTGCTGCTCCAAAAAGGAAATTGCTCTGAGCATCATCAAAACATATTCCTGAAATAAAAGGAGTACAGCTAATTCCTTAGCTGTACTCCTCAGTCTGTCAAAGATGATTATTGTTGTGCTTAGGATACAGTCGCATCCAGAATGTTTATCCATTTTCTGCTCCTGAAAATCACCAACGTAATGGCAAACCGAACGCACTCTTCCAGGGACAGGATGAAGTAAACATAAGGAATGGAAAGATTCCAGATAAAAGCGGCCAGCAAACCCAGAGGAACACCAAAGATCCAGGTGCCGATGAGATCAATGTACATGACATATTTCGTTTTGCCTCCGCTGCGCAAGATACCACCGCCTACGATCATATTCTGTATTTTGAAAGGAACAACCAGTGCATAGGCAAACAAAATCCGCCGAGTGATCTGCCTGACGGACTCTTCCACCTGATAGATATTCACGTATAGTCCGCTGGTCATAACAATCACTGCCGACAAAATGGCAGCTCCCACGAAGCCGTACAGCATCAGCTTTTTCGATGCCTGATAGGCTTGCTTCTGCTGATTATCGCCCAGAAGCTTTCCTACGATGACTGCTGCTGCCTGAGACAGACCGCACAGAGCACCGATCGTCAATCCCTGAATAGGGTTTGTCAAGGTCATGGCCGCACAGGCATCCGTTCCCAAATGCCCATAAACGGCGGCATACACATTCTCTCCCAGGCTCCAGATGAATTCACAGATCAGCATAGGCAGCAGAATGGCACCGTACTGCTTCCAGTGGAAGGGCACCTTCTGAATTCTGCCGTTGCATACAAGGGGGAAATCACGTCTGTGGATTCCATACAGGATCAGCATTAGCAGGAAATTCAGTACTTGAGAAATCACCGTGGCAATGGCAGCCCCCTCCATACCCATAGGAGCAAAACCCAGCTTACCAAAAATAAGAATATAATTAAGAACCGTATTAGCCAAAGCCGCACAGACGCTGGCATAGAGCGGATAGCAGGCCTTTTCCGTGCAGCGGAATAAGGTTGCCAGCAAAGTTGCGCCCGCCATAGGAAGGAAGGTTCCTGAAAGAATCAAAAGATACCTTGCCGCAGCTTCCTGTGTCTGCATATCGGTGGTATATAGTCCCATAATTTTCTTGGGAAACAGCATGCAGCCAAAGGTAAAAACACCTGCAAATATTAAGGCAAAGACCAGATTCAGATAATAGCTTCTTTTAACCTCACCCCGATTCTTTTGCCCCAGATACTGTGAGATCATAATGCCAGCCACAGCGCCAAATGCTGCTACCACCACATTGTAGATCCCCGCAAATTTACCTGCCAATCCCACCCCCGCGACGCTGACACTGCCCAGCTGACCGATCATAATCTGGTCAACGATGCTGAAGGAAGATTGCAGCATAGATTGTAGCGCCACCGGAATGGCCAGGCTGCATACAGCTCGGAAAAATCTGCCCTTTTCTTTCATTGGAATCCCTCCAAATGCTTTGATACCCTCATTGTAGCGACTTCAACTTATAATTTCAAAGGTTAAGTATGTAACCCTGCACAAAATAATAAGCCGCCGTTTGTATAACTTAACAAACAGCGGCTTTGGTTATTTTGTACTTTCACGAACAACAAGGGACACCGGCAGCCGGATCTCCGTCTCGATTTCTTTTTTTTCTTTCAGTTCCCGAAGCTTCTCAATTGCGATTTTTGCCCGCAGTGCGCCATCCTGCCGGACAGACGTTAAAGGCGGCCAGACCAGTTGGCACATAGGGCTGTCATCAAAGCCCGCAACAGATATCTGATCCGGGACGACTAACCCCTGCTTTTGAAGGAAGTGGATCAGATCCATAGCATAGTAATCAGAAACGGCAAATACACAAGTCACTGTTTCAAGCAGAGAATGATTCTTTTGATAAAACTCCCAGCGTTCTTCCTTCCGCATAGGAATCAATACAAATTCAACTTCTCCTGTATTAAAGCCATCCCGGAAGCCTTGATACCGTTCCAGATCAACGCATATGTTATTATCGGAAATACACAGCGCCCGTTTGTGCCCGCGCTCTCGGAAGTAAGCTCCCACCTGGAAACCACCATTATAGTTGTCAATGGTGATATTCAGAATCCGCTCCGGTTTTTCACAGTACCCGTCATAGACCACAAAGGGAACCCGCATATGATTGCGAAGATACATATAGTCTTGATCGCAGAAACCGATCACCACAATGCCGTCCATATTCCACATAGATGCGAATTTGATAATCTCCTCTGCGTTTTTCGCCTTTTTCACCATCATGAACTGCCCGTTGGCCTCGATCTCAGTTGACAGATAATTGAGCGAGGATGAGACAAAGAAATCGTCCAGCGTATGCCCCTCATATTTCTCATGGTCATTGACAAACACACCAGTAATTTTAGAAGAATTCTGTGCCAGAAGGATACCCGCCATATTGGGAATATATTGCCGTTCCTCCAGCAGAGCCATAACACGCTGTACGGTTTCATTTGAAATTTTCTTTGTTTTTCCGTGAATCACATTGGAAATGGTGGCTGTGCTGAGACCCAGCTCTTCCGCGATATCACTGATCCTTACCCGCTGTTCTTCCATTTCTGTTCTCCCCCTTTGTGTTTCTTATTGTATTTTATCGAACAAATTGGTATTCGTCAAAGGTTATCCGCATAACCCAAGGAATAATTTATATAACTACCGTGACAGTTCCAGCGGTCGCATTGGTTAATGGTTTAAAGGTGCATAAATATAGGTATCCCTCAAAAAACATTATAACTTGTTTATTTCGACTTGGTTTCGAACTTTGCGGTCTTTGGGTAAGATAAGGGTGTAAACCCCAAAAAAGGAGATAAACGAGGGTGTGACCTTGCATATTATTTGGAATGGTAAACTTGAATTGCTGTAAACGCTACTGGAAAAAATTAGCAAATTATCATACAAGCTTTTTTGTTTCTGCCCACACTTTGTGCACATTTATTTCTTGACAAGTGTTTTTTCCGGACATATAACGATGTAAACCGTTGAGGAAGAGTGAGTAAGCTTTCTAAGTTTTCTCCCAGAGAGCCGCGGATGGTGAGATTGCGGCAGACACCGAAAAGCCGAATGGACTTCCGAGGGTGATCAGAAAAGGTTCATCCTGAGTATGTGAGCCGGAGCTGGACGCTCCGTTATCAAACAGTCAGCGTACGTTGGTACGCGTTAAGTGGGCGCATTGTAATGCTGTGTCAAGCCGGGTGGTACCGCAGGGTTATTGTATCCTGTCCCAGCAAAGTATTTGCTTTGGGACAGGATTTTTTGTATTCCGTAGAAAATTTCTCCTGTCCCGCCAGAAAATGAAAGGAGAAAAAATTATGTCAAACCAAACCATTCCCTGCAAAATCTATCTGAACGAAACCGAGATGCCAAAGGCATGGTATAATCTCCGTGCCGACATGAAGGTGAAGCCTGCCCCGTTACTGAATCCTGGCACCCATGAGCCCATGAAAGCCGAAGAGCTTGCCGGTGTATTCTGTGAGGAACTAATTAAGCAAGAGCTGGATGATACCACTCCCTTCTTTGGGATTCCCGAACCGATCCGGAATTTCTACAAGATGTACCGTCCTTCCCCCTTGGTGCGGGCGTACTGTCTGGAAGAAAAGCTGCAGACCCCGGCGAAGATCTACTACAAATTTGAGGACAACAATACCTCCGGCTCTCACAAACTGAATTCGGCTATTGCTCAGGCTTACTAAGCCAAACAGCAGGGTCTCAAGGGCGTTACTACTGAAACCGGTGCCGGTCAGTGGGGCACAGCTCTTTCCATGGCCTGCTCCTACTTTGGTCTGGACTGCAAGGTCTATATTGTGAAGGTTTCCTATGAGCAGAAGGCTTCCCGCAGAGAAGTTATGCGCACCTACGGCGCATCTGTAACGCCGTCTCCCTCTATGGAGACCGCTGTTGGCCGTAAGATCCTGGCTGAGCACCCCGGTACTACCGGAAGCCGTCGAAATGGTATTACTCCAGCCAGAACTTCAGATTGGAAAGCAGAAAGTGCAGAACGCCGGTCTTACCGTAATCAAAGCACTTGGTTCCCCAGGCCGGATGCTCACCCTTTTCTCCGTCGTGGAAGAATTGCCAGGTGGTGCCGTCAAACATATTGATGCCTTCTGCGGTATTCTTGACCGCGTAGGAATGGACCAAATCAACATGGAGACATCTGTACAGAATCGTACAGATAGTAAAAAGTCGGTCACTCAAA
>JAGASJ010000065.1 GCA_017621795.1 Oscillospiraceae bacterium
GATGAAGATTACAAGCGCATGGCGTATGAACAGTTTACCCGGCTGGGGAAGAAAGCCTACCCGGTGCTGTGCAGTTCGCCCGAAAAGGCGATTGCAACGGCTGACGAATATATAGCCGCCGGACACGTGCCGGATATTGTCTTTTTCGACCTGCCCGGCACGGTAAACAGCGAGGGCGTGATAAACTCCCTTGCAGGCATGGATTATATCTTCACCCCCATTTCAGCCGACAAGGTGGTGCTGGAAAGCAGCCTATCGTTTGCAGTGGCTATCCACAAGTTGCTGGTAAAAAATGAAACCTGCCGACTTGCCGGGCTGTACCTCTTTTGGAACATGGTGGACGGTCGGGAGAAAACAGACCTTTACACCGCCTACGACAAGACGATTAAGGAACTGGAACTGCCACTGATGAAAACCTTTATCCCCGACACCAAACGCTACAAAAAGGAACTGGTGACGGATAAAAAGGCGGTGTTCCGCTCCACGCTCTTTCCCGCCAGCCGCCCGCTGGTAAGGGGAAGCAACTTGGAAGAACTGATAACCGAAATAGTGTACTACATCAAATTAAAATGATATGGCAAAGCAAAGCGGCAGGATGCCGAAGATAGACGAGGATTTCATGAAAGAACTTATCTCGCAGGGCGTACCCGCCAAGCGGGAGAGCCAGCCGGATGATGTACCGCAGCCCGGCGGCGAAACGGAAACCACCCACGAGGGACGGCAGACTGAAACGGTGCGGGTGGAGAAACCGACACCCCGCAAGCGCAAGGGCGGTTCGGGTGACTACCGGGAAACCTACTTTCAGAAAGTGGAACTGGCAGACCGACAGCCCTTGTACGTGAGCCGCACCACGCACGAGAAGCTGATGCGTATCGTGACGGTGATAGGCGGGCGAAAGGTGACGGTAAGCAGCTACGTGGAAAACATTCTGCTGCGCCACTTCGAGCAGTACCAAGACGAGATAAACACACTGTACGAAAGCAACTTCCAAAAGCCCTTTTAGCTATGGTAGCCTATTGCATATTAACCGGGCTTTTGGTGTACTATATCGCCCTGTGGCTGTGGTATCGCTACACGGACAGCCGGACATCACCGGGCAGAACGGATGATGCGCCGTTTCCACGAAACGAAGTTTCAGGCTACACGCTGATAGGTGAAAGTCGATACAAGGGTGGACTAATCGGGACAGCGCAGGACAAATCGGGACATCTCCCGCAAGCGGCTGAAAATGATACTATTTTTGCGCCGCAAGCTGACGGACAGCCGGAAGAAAACATTTCGGAAGCAGCAGCCGAAGCGGAAAAAACGCCCGGTTACGAGAATGACGAACCCGACTACGAGGACGAGGAAATAGCCGGGTACATGGACGGTGACGATGATACCGGGCGGGCTACGGGCGTGAGCTTTGACGAACTGGGCGAAGCGGTACGCACGGCGAACGCCGACACCTCTACCGAAGCGGAACAGCGGCAAGCCGCCGGAACGCTGGCAAGCATTGAGGGAACGAACCTCTACGATGCGGTGGTGGAGAACATCAACGGCGGGCTGGCAAAGGTGGCGGAACTGCTGGGACGCAATGAAGCGGAACTGGCTACGGCTGTTCCTGCCGAAGCTGGCGGTACAAGCAAGGAACATGAAGCGTTCGACATGAACGATTTCCTATAATATAATAATGTGTAACAATATGAAGCAACGTGACTACGGTTGATTGGCAACCTGAAAACCAAACAGACAAACGGGACTATCCCCGACCACTAAAATTTCAAATTATTCACCAGCCGGGAAAGGCGGACTTCCCACCCGCCGCCCGGCATTAAAAACAAATCACAATGAGAAAGAAAATCTTTTTGTCGGCGGCTATCCTTGCCGCTGCGGTAAGTGCCTACGCGCAGGGCAACGGGCAGGCGGGCATCACCGAAGCCACGAACCTAATCACCGGGTATTTCGACCCCGGAACAAAACTGGTGTACGCAATCGGGGCGGTCTGCGGCTTGATTGGCGGGGTAAAAGTATATAACAAATTTTCAAGCGGTGACCCCGACACCTCAAAGACTGCCGCCAGTTGGTTCGGGGCGTGTATCTTTTTAATTGTCGCCGCCACTATCCTGCGTTCGTTCTTCCTATAAAACAGCGGCTATGTCTGAATATCCGGTAAACAGGGGTATCGGGAAGCCAGTGGAGTTCAAGGGGCTGAAAAGCCAGTACCTCTTTATCTTTTGCGGCGGCTTGCTTGCCGTCTTCGTGGTGTTCATCGTCCTGTTCATGGCAGGCGTGAAACAGTGGATATGTATCGGTTTCATCGTGTCGGCTTCGCTGCTGCTCGTGTGGCAGACGTTCCGGCTCAACGCACGGTACGGCACGCACGGGCTGATGAAAGCAGCCGCACGCAAAAGACACCCACGCTTCATTATCAGCCGAAAGGCGATACCCCGGCTGTTCAACTACAAAAGAAGAAAGGAAGAAAGAACATGAGGAATACATTAAAGGCTACCACGCTGGAGAGGAAATTTCCACTTTTGGCGGTGGAGAACGGCTGCATCATTTCAAAGGATGCGGACATAACGGTGGCTTTCAGGGTGGAACTGCCCGAACTGTTCACCGTCACCAGTGCCGAGTA
>JAGASJ010000066.1 GCA_017621795.1 Oscillospiraceae bacterium
CATATTCCTTCACCGCATCAAAGCAAGGGCATCCCTTCTGCGGATTCAGATCCCGATGTCCTACAATGATTGCTTCGGGCAGGACAGCCCGCAACTCCCGCAGCAACGCCAGCAGGGCCGCTTTCTGTTCCAGTGTCCGTGTGTCCGCGGGTATGCCGCCGGCAGACAAGCCTCCTTCATAGCAGATGCCGACAGAATGCCGGTTGTGGTTCTTGCAGTGCGCTCCGATTCGCTCCAGCGTGCGTCCGCGGTGAATCCCGCCGTCGCGCGTGATGTAGAAATGGTAACCGATATCCTTGAAACCGCGGTGGTGGATATGGTCGTGGCGGCAGGTCTCGAAATCCAGGTTCCGCCCCTCGGGGGTGGCGGAACAATGGATGATGATCAATGTTATCTTACGCATACCGGTCGGTTAAATGCAACTTTGTATGCCTATGACGCCGCCTATGGCGGTAGCTACTGCGATGATAACTTTCAGGATGGTGCTCCAGATAGATTTTCTTTGTTGATTTTCCATACGGATTAAAGTTTTTAAAAGTGATACATACTATTTAAAGAAATAAGCCGGAGGGTGGGAGAGGGGATAACTCCATCCCCCTTCCGGTTAGACTTCCAGTTAGGTTTCCAGCCAGTTTCCCGGCTGTACTTCCGGCTAGACTTCCGGCTGTACCGGTTCGTCCTTGCCCTTGAGCAAGTCCGCCACGGCTTTTCCCTCCTTTTCGGCACGTAGTGCGGCGGCCTGTGCGGCACGGCTGGCCACGGGTTGGAACTCCAGTGCGCCGAAGATGGTTTTCAAGTCCTCTCCGGGAATATACTGTATGTTCACTCCGGTGATTTGGGCGGCGGTGAAATCCGCCAGAGTCTCCGTTCCCGTACTGACTATCTGGAGACGGAACTTGCCCAGCTCGCCGAAATCCACCTGCTTGCCTTCACATAGAGCTTCCAGCAGGTTGTCCACGGTGGCGGTGAGCACCGCCACCACATCGGCGCGGCTCACGGTGGTCTGCGAGGAGACACGCTTGCTGAGCTGTTTCAGACTGAGTTCACCGTTGATCTGCGCGGTGGCGTATGCCTTCGGGGAGGCATCCTTGTCAAACGGATTGGGACGTAATGCAACACTGTAATTTAATGCCATAATTAATTTTGTTTTTTAATGGTTAGTATGAATTGAACATGACAAAGATAACACCCGGAGAAGGGGCGGATGTGAAAGGATGCGAACAGGGATGAAAGCGTGTGACACACTGTGGCAGAGAATGAAATAAAGTGAATTAAAAGCCGTGATATATTTCTGTATATGAGCTGTTTTCATTACATTTGCTAGGATGATAAACAACGGAAAACCGACAATATACGATGAATGATTGACGATTGGAAGTTGGTATGTTGTAGTAAAAAAAACGAATGTTATGAACGAAGAAGAAACGTATTCGGGCGAATGGCCCGTGAAACCTTATTACAAACGGGATCTGGCCATGGGGTACGCCCCCGATATCACTCCTGTGGCGGCACTGAACCGTCTTTCCGCCTGGATACACCATCACAAGTTGCTTTATCAGGATTTGCTCGACTCGGGCTATGTGGACAGGCAGCGTATTTTCAATTCGGTGCAAGTGAGGCTGATTTTCCATTACTTGGGAAGACCTTGATTAGTGGTTAGTGATTAGTGGGCTGCGCGTGTGTTGTTTGTGGGGGGCGGAGAGGTTGTCAATTAAGGAAACTGTAGGGGATTTATACGTTAGTACGTGTGGGGGTGCACATACGTATGTATAAGCTTATACGTACTAATGTATGAGGTGACGCTACTATATGTGCACGCTTTTTCAAGTACATGTCTCCCCAAGCGCAGCCCACTAATCACTCACCACTAATCACTCACCACCAACTTCCCGCATTCCTCCTCGCTCTCGTGTTCCTCGTAGCGTCCGCAGGGCTGCCGGGTGTAGTACACGGTTCCCGTGCGGCACAGTTCCTGGTCACGCACTTTCAGCACATCCAGACGGGTGAAGGCACGGTCGGGCTCGTTGATACGGGTGATGGAGAGGATGAAATCGGCCAGATTCGCCCAGTTGGCACTGCCGGATATGGTGTACATGTTGATGTCCTCCATCGCGTTCTTGCCGTCTATTTTCTTCAGGCTGCGCGGATGCGCCACGATGATCACCCAGATGTGGTTCTCGCGCCCCCACGACTGGAAACGGGTCAGCATCGACTTGATGCTCTGGGTCTCGGTCTCGCCTTTTCCGCTTTGCGCCTCTACAAAAAGATAAGGGTCTATCACCAGATATTTCAACGGCTGTCTGCGGCGCACCAGGTCGGCCCGATGCAGAATGTTTCCGGGAGTGGGCGGCACCTCGTGCATATCCAGATGAATCATGTGAGTGTTCAGAAAATCAATATAGGGCGTCAGCTGCTCGTCCGTATAGGCGGTGGTGTTGGCTTTGCCCAGCAGCAGATGCACCAGGTGCGCTATATGCTTGTCCTTGTCCGGCACTTCGAAGGAAAGGTAGCACACGAAGCGTTCCGTATCGCGCATGATGCGGCTGGTCAGGTCGTTCAGAAAATCCGTCTTTCCGCTGTTGGGCATGCCGGTCATGATCATCAGGCCGCCTGTGTCGGTGGGATGGAAAACACGGTCGGTCAAGGGGCCGTAGCCCACGCTGTAGCCGTGGTCGTATCTGCCGTGCAGCACGTTTATCACCTCTTCACGGCGCTGTTCCACGGTGATGATATCGGTGGTGTGGCAGGCACAGGCATCTTCTATGACGCTCTGCACCACTCCGGTGCCGTACAGTTTCATCACATCGCCTATGTCCTTGCATCCTCCGGGCAGGGTGGTGAAAAGGCAGCGTGCCCCGAAGTAGTCGGACAGATGCTTTACCAGCGTGCGTCCGGGCAGGTCGGTGTCACCACACACCACGATGTCCTGCACCTGGTCCAGCCAGGAGGTGAATGCCTCGAAGCTTTTCGCCAGATCGCTTGCCGCTCCCGAGGGCACGCTGATGACGTGTCGGTATCCCGCTTCCATCAGTACCAACGCGTCTTTTCCGCCTTCCACGATGATGAGGCGGGGGATGGTCTCCTCCTCCACCAGCAGTGGGTTGATGCAGTCTATGTTGTAGGGGGCGCACGGTGTGGTGGGCGAATCCTGACTCCAGAATTTGCTGTAGGTCACGGGGGATTCTTCCGTAGTTGTCCCGTCCGGAATTTCGGCCCCTCCGGATGCGGCGGGACTGTTGGCGGAGGCACCGGTTCCGGCGGACGGCGAGGGGCTGCATGAGCGGTACTTGGCATTGACGGGGCGTCCGTCCACGTAGTTCACGTAGGCGATGCAGGGAAAGACGGAGGACGCCTGCTCGCGTTTGTCCTCACTGTTTTTGGTGATGCAGTAATGACGCAGACAGCCGATGTGTGCCGCGATGGCGGTGGCGAGGGAGATGCCCTGGTCGGCCAGATAACGGCGTGCCGCCAGTTGGTCGGAGTCCGTACAGTCGGGCGATCCGTCCAGCGGCTTGATTTTCTGCAGTACGGTGGGGGCGAGGGCTTTGTAGTCGCCGGGCATCATGGGGACTTCGTTCACGCTGTTCTCCGTATTCCGGTTGCCGGACGGGCGGTATGTTCCGGCAGCTGGGGACGGATCTCCTTTCCGGTAAGAAAACATGGGACGCTTGTCCTTGCAATAATCGGTCAGTATGCCATTGAACTCGCATCCGGCGTAGAAGCAATGATACAGTCCTTTGGCTTTAGAGATATACAGATGCATGGTGCCGCATTTGGGACACCGGGCAATGAAATTCTTTCCCGCATTCTTGCGGTCGGGAAAGTCCGAAAGAGAATAATAAGGTTTCATTTGAGTAAATAAAAATTAAGAATTAAAAAATAAAAGAACAAACACCGACGTCATGAGCCTCCCATGCGGAGCCACCCCATGCGCAGCTCACTCACCACTAATCACTCACCATTCACCACCACCCATTCTTTGGACAGCACGTTCCAGATGGCGGTTTCGGCAGGTCGTGGCGGTGCATTCTCCGGTATTTCCACTTTTCCGTCTATGGGGTCGTCGTAGTAGCGGAGACCCTTGCCGGCGTCCTTCCACTCGAAAGGTGAGACGGGTCGGAATTCACGGAGTTTCCTACGTTTCTCCTCCAGGTCTTTGCTCAGCTCGCTGCTCAGCCGGGCGACGGCTTTTTCCATCAGCGACTGTCCGTGGCGCGTCTTCATGAGGTTTTGCAGCCAGATGATTCTTCCCACGTGCGAGTTGCGGGGAAAGCGGGGATCGGCATCGAAGTAGGGGATAAGGAATTGGTTCACCAGGATCACCAGTGTTTGCAATGCCCTTGGGCGGGTGTAGTGATAGGTGGTGGCTATGGAGTTGATGAGCGGCACCAGCACCCGCTGCTTTTCCTCGGGGTTGGTGTTGAGCCGGTGGAAAAAGTCGGCGGCATCCGCTTCCGTTTTCTTCGCTTTCCGTGCTCCGTTTCCGGCGGGATCTCCCTTACGGGAATCCTCCGGAGGAATTATATTATTAATATTATATAATACACTATTATTCGTTGTTGCTTGATTGGCAGCTGTAGTTGCCGGACTGGCAACAGGAACTGTAAGTTCGGCAACAGAACCGGCTGCTTGCGCGGGGGTATTTTCAGTCCGTCGCACCACAGGGGGGAGTAGAATCCCAGCAGGTGGGTACGGTTTTCGTTCCAGATGAGGCCGAATGAGCAGCACTTCCTGATGTTTTCCAGCAAGGTGGTGGTATGCGTGGTTTTCATGGACTGGCAGATTTGGTAGAGGTTGCGCATGGGATATATTCCTTCGGCAGTCATGTAGGGTGTCAGTCCCAGATAGAGATCCAGCAGTTTCAGTGTGGCGGAATCAGTGATTCCTTTCGCTTTCCACTGGTGGATCATTTTCTGTGTCTCGCTGATGGAGACGTTTTGTTTCAATGCTTTTATAGCCATGTATGCTTGTTTTTGTAATAATGGCGGTGAAGTTACAAAGGAAAAAATAGACGCGTCTGTCCACTGTGGACAGACAATTATGAGACAGATGGTATTATTAACAATGTTTAAACTGAAAAAAATGAAAGACAGAGAGTTTTCTACAAAGAAGTTGGCCGAGAGCATCAAGGCTCTTAGAAAAGCCAGTGGTGTTAATGTAAAAGAATTTTGTAAATCTATCCACATGACGGAACGTAGCTATTACAGTGCTCTTAAAAGTAAACTGACAACTTGAATTTTTATGCTACTATCATGCATTCTTTGGTGGAAAATTATGGCGACTGCGGAATGGACGAGGAGATAGAGGCGGTGAAACGCGAGTGGTGGAATGTGGTGACGGAGAACTCGTGGGAGTATCTGGCGGGGGAGAA
>JAGASJ010000067.1 GCA_017621795.1 Oscillospiraceae bacterium
CTGGCTGTATGAATATAACACTGCAGGCGGCAAGATCCGCAATCTGCCTGTCACCCGGTTCTTCGCAAACGGATCCGAGGATTGGGTAGATTTTACCTATGAATATATCCCCAACGCAAATGTTGGTTCTGTCCAGTTCCATATTCAGACCAACGAGGGTCAAAATAAGGGCGGCAGTATCCAGTGGGAATACGTGAAGGTGGAGCTGAAGGAAGAAGAGCCCACCGAGCCCGAAACCACCGAGCCCGAAACCACCGAGCCCGAAACCACCGAGCCGGAGACCACCGAGCCCGAGACTACCGAGCCGGAAACCACCGAACCGCCCGCTGCAGTTGACCCCGATTTTGCACTGGATGTGCAATTCGGCGCAGAGGAAACACTGCCCTGGAAGCTGTGGAGCGGCGCAAAAGTGGCAGACGGGGTGCTGACCCAATCTGCCGATTCTAACGGCTATGCCGAAAGTCTTCTGTACTATACCGTAGTACCCGGCAAGACCTACGAAATGGCCGCCCGCATTCAGGCAAACGGTCGCGCACAGGCGATCTACTGGATTTGGGAGTTTGATGCTTCCGGAAAACAGCTGGGCACCAAGCCCTTTGTAAAGTTCTATAATGCCGGCTCTGCCGGTTGGGTGGATTTCGTAGCGGAATATACCCCCAGTGCCAATGCAGCAAAGGTGCAGTTCCATCTGCAGACCAACGAGGGTCAGAACAAGGGCGGCACGGTGCAGTGGGACTGGGTGACCGTCAAGGAAAAGCAGGTCACACCGGTCGTACCCGATACCTGCGTACCTCCCAACGGCAATTTTGAGCAGGGAGACCAAAAGTGGGACTTCCTGACCCAAGGCACCGGCAGCTACAGCATCCAAACCGATGCCAACGGCAAGTATGTGAAAACCACCCTGGGCAATGGCGGGCAGGTTTATGCCTATAGCCAGCAAGTACCCGTAAAGCCCAACTATATTTATACCATTTCCTATAAGGTGAACATTGTTCCCGATAACCCTGAAAGCCTGGCAGCCTACGGCGCCGTTATCAACATTCAGGAGTTCTCCGGCGGCAAGGCTACCGGCTATGCCCAAAACAGCACAGCCCGCAATCAGACAAACGGCTGGGAAACGGTAACCTTTGAATTTATTACCTCCTCCAGTGCCGAGGCAATCCGAATCGATTTTATGTATGCCAACAATCCCGGCACCTGTCTGTGGGATGACTTCTCCATTACGGAGAAGCAGGCCTACGAGCTAGTACTGTTGGATGCGGCGTATGACCACGGTGGCACGGAAAATACCGCCAGCCCCGATAACATTATCCCCAACAGCACCTTCGACGGCGGTAAGATTCAAGGCTGGAGTCCCAAAGAGGGCATTGCGGCCTTCCGTACCGCCAATGAAAACGGCGGCGTGGTGCGGTTTGTTGCCAAGCCCGGCAGCTATCTGCAAAGCAATGAGATGGTAGTGCAAGGCTCCAGCGAATACGAGCTTACCTACTATGTAAAAGTAGAAGATGCCGAGAATCTGGAATTTATCTCCTATTTCTTCACCAGCCCCAGCAGCGGCTGGAAGGATTTCCTCACCAGTCGGGTTACGGCCAATACCGACGGTCAGTGGCAGGAGGTGAAGGTCCGGTTTGCTACACCGGAGCTGCCGGAGGGCGCGAAGGGCTTTGTGGGCCTTAAGTCCGTTCATACCCAGACCTGCCGGACACAGCTGACCGGTCAGGATGCGGACTGTACTTGTAACGGCAAGGCAGTCGTCTATCTGGACGATATCTCCCTGATTCGTTTGGGCGAGGTAGAGGATGTGGGCGACGGAAAGACCTCCGAGGATAGTGTGCTGTATAACGGCACCTTTGACCGTTACTATTCCGACCCCAAGACGGTAGACGGTTGGAGTATGAATCCCTTAAATCCCAACCACGATACATTCATTCAAAGCGAAATTGCCCACAATGGCAATGCCATCTCGATGAATGCCACCGGTCACAGCTATATTTACGCGGCGGACTTCACCGTAGAGCCGGGCAATATCTACCTTCTGACCTATTGGGTGCGGGTAGACGAGGCCAACGGACTGAAATTTGCCCCTTATATGAACGACGGCAACTATAAGGGCGGCTGGTGGCTGGATGATGCGGCACAGCCTTTGTATGATGTTACCGATGGCTGGGTGAAAATCACCGGCGCGGTAAGCATCCCCGAGAGTGTAGGCAACAACGACAGAAACCCGGAAAAGAAGGTACAGCTGGGCTTCCAGGTCTATGAGGGAAGCGGTGTCATTTATTTGGATGATATCTCTTTTGTCAAGACCGATGTGGATGCCAATAACGCCAATTTGAATTTTGCGTTGTCCGGCGAAGTGCTTTATAACTGGTCCTCTGCCAGCTACGGCGGCAAGGGCTCGGTGAAGCCCTCCGGCCAGTCCAGACCCGGCGGTGACGGTATTTCCGCAATGGTCCACAATGCTTCCAGCGCGGGCAACACCTTATTGATGTCCAAAAAGCTTCCCGTTCAGCCCAATACCACTTATGAATTCAGCTATTGGGTGAAAACAAGCGGCAACTACGACATTTTGGTTTCCAACTATTTCCGGCAGCTGGGTGCAGACGGCGTCAGCAAGGCCACCAGCCTGGCCTGGGATGGCAACAACATGGTTACCACCTGGTCGGATATCATCTCCCCGTACTGGCATTATCAGGTGCAGGGAGAGGTTGGCTGGCGGCAGGTGACCATGTCGGTGACTACCGGTAAAGGCACCCACTTCCTGGAGCTGCGGTTTAGTGTCAATGGCGCCAATACCTATGCTTGGATCGATGATGTAAGCCTGCGCAGAACGGCACAGGACGTGAATTTGGACTTTGAGACCACATCCTCGGTTACCGGTGCGCCGATCAACTGGCATCTGTCCACGGCCCGTTCCCACAATGTTTTCGCCGAAGCGGACAGGGAAGTGTACCATTCCGGTAAGCAGTCCTATCATCTGTATAAGGACTCCTTGCTGGAAAGCTCCATCATCGATGGTAGCGGCTTTGTTCCGGTCAGTCCTGATAACACCTATGAATTTTCCTTCTGGGTAAGCTCCCGAAATTGTTCGCCCACGGCGACCATTCGGATGAATATGCAGCTTTATCGGGCTGATGGCACCCGCATTTACCAGGCGGACGGCAACTATCAGACCATGCAGGGCACGGTGGTGGATCTGAACAGCGGTGCAGAGCGCAGCGAATGGACAAAGGTCGTCACCCGTGCTAAGCCTGCAGACGGTGCCGCCTATGCCACCTTCAGCTTCCTGATCACCCGCGGTGATGCCGAGGTTTGGATCGATGACATCTTCTTCAATGTGGTAGAGGATGGCACCGATTGCGTGATCTACTATGATGATTTCCACGCAGTGGATCAGGATGGTAAGACCGGGCAGTGGGCGTTGGAGACCCTTTCCGGTGAAGCATCCTTCACTGCCGGCAATTCCGGCGTACTGAAGACGGATGGTGAAGCTTATATCTACAACGAGATGAAGCAGATCGCCACTGATTATACCTATACCATCCGTGGCAATTACACCGCCGATATCGGCGGAACGGCGGAACTTCGATTCTACGATTATCAGCATAACGAGATCGAGGATACCCGGGTAACGGTACCGATCCTTTCCGATACGGAAGAATTTGTCATCAGCTTTACAGCCCCCAGCAATTCCTACACACGGCTGTATTTAGGCTCCGATCAGGCCGGTACGATCACCTTTAAGGACGTTACGGTCTATATGATCGCCAAGTCCTCCAAGAGTGCGGACTGGGATGGCTTCTGGGTCTGGTATCCGGAAAATCCCGTGCATGACGCGGTGGAGGAATATCGCTTCTTCCGATATACGTTCTATTTGGATGAGGAAGCGGAATATGCCCCCTTCCAGCTGACGGTCGACGACAAGTATGCCTTCTATCTCAACGGCGAGCTGATCGACGAAAACTGGAATGTGGGTCAGGACTCCTGGGCCAATGTGGCATCCTACGATTTGACCAACAAAGTAAAAAAGGGTAAAAACGTCATTGCCCTGAAGTGCTATAACCTGGTTTCTGAGGCGGCAGTGCTGTTTGACGGCAAGTTTACGCTGAAGAATCAAAGCACAGCCATCGTGGCCTCCAATAACACCGTGCGTTCCACAAAGACGGTGAACGAAAACACCATGGATTGGGTCACTATGGATTATGACGATTCCGGCTGGATCGGCTGTAAGGAATATGGCCAGCCGCCCTGCTCACCCTGGGGCCCGGTGTTCTACAACAACACCCTCTACATCAATAACGTGGCAGAGGTGCTCGGCACTTCTGTGCCGGATGCAGTAACTGCGGGCAGAGATCTGGAATTTACTGTCAAGCTGCGGCTGGATAGTGCCATCGAAGCAAACTTTACGCCCACTGTGACGGTATATCGCCGTAACTCCATCAACAAGATCACCTCCATTCCGCTGACCTTTGTGACCTACGAAAAGCCTTTGGATTGGCCTGTAGGCGAAGAATTTGAGGTACAGTGCCGGGTATCCATTCCGGACTACTTTGAATCCGGCAAGTATACCTTGCAGATGGATGAAAATATGCTGCTTCTGACCGGTGACGATATCTACGAAAACAAATTCCTGGATTTCAAGGCGATCGCCACCGACTCCGGCAGAGAAAATGTGGAATCCTCCATTGAGATCTATAATGGCGCGCCGACTCTGATGATCGACGGTCAGCCCATGGCATCCCACTTCTATCTGCGGCCGGACCTGAATGTTTATTTACAGACCGATGCGGAGACTCGTATCTATAAATCCGGTCTGGAGCTGTACATCACCTACGGCGGCAACCTGTATAAGGGTGGCTGTGATCCTATTTGGCTGGAGGACGGCACGATTGACTACGACGCCTTCGACGAAGTGATATACGACGTTTTGGCGGCAAACAATGATGCCCTTGTTATGGTGCAGATCGGTATGTTCGCACCGCCCTGGTGGATCGAGCAGAATCCGGATCATGAGCTGCTGTGCGACAACGGCTCTCAGTATATAGCCATTAGCAACGAGGTATCTCTTGCATCGGAAAAATTCCGAGAGGAAGCAGGTGAGGTACTGCGTTTGCTGCTTCGGCACATGAAAGAGCAGTCCTATTATAACCGGGTGTTCGGCCTGAAGATCGGCGGCGGTCAATCCTACGAATGGATGATCCGCGGCACCGGATCCAATCAGGGCCCGGACTACAGCCCCGTTTCCAGAGAGGGCTTCAAGAAATACTTAAAGAAGGTATACGGCACCAATGAGGCTCTGCAGGAGGCCTGGGGCGACAAAAATGTCACCTTTGAAACTGCCGAGGCTCCCGGCTGGAAGGAACGCAATTCTTCAACCAATGTCTATACCGGCGATGCGGATACCGGCAAGCTCTCCCGCAATATTGTAGACTGGAACTTGTGGCTCAACGAAGCTTCTGCCGACAGCTTCCTGTACTACTGCCAGATCGCCAAGGAAGAGACCGACGGCAAGATCGTCGTCGGCGGCTACAACGGCTACCTGTGGACCAGCAACTCCTACGACTCTCAGGGTATGGCCCATACAGCTGCCGAAAGAGTGCTCGATAGCGAGTATGTGGACTGGATCGCATCTCCCATCTCCTATAACGAGCGTATTTTGGGTCAGTCCAATACTTATATGGCACTGATCGACTCCGTACAGGAGCACGGCAAGCTTTATATTGCCGAGCAGGACAACCGTACTTACCTGTCCAGCTCCTATGCCGGCGCACCCTGGGATGCCAACTGGGACTTCTCCATTGGTCAGACCAGAACTGTTGCCGACACGATCTTACAGCAAAAGCGTGACTTTGCCAACGCGATGATCAACGGCGCCGGCCTGTGGCAGTACGATATGTACGGCGGCTGGCTGGACGACGATCAGATCTATCAGTATTTGCGGGATGCCAAGGCGGAATACGATTTCTCTGTATTCCTGGATCGGGATGTGCGCAACGAGGTTGCGATCTTTGTGGGTGACGAGACCTATGCCTATATGCGTGCAGGTCAGCCCAATATGGTATATACCCTGATGGAGCCCATGCTGATGCAGCAGCGTAAGCATCTGTCCAAGATGGGCACCGGATACGATACCTACACCCTGTCCTCACTGATGGATGGCAAGGTAGAGCCCCATAAGCTGAACATCATCTTCTCGCCTTTTGAGATCACACCGGAAATGAACGAGGCCATTGACAAGCACTTAAAGTGCAACGGTCAGTATGTGGTTTGGGTTTATTTGCCGGGTCTGTCCGATGGCGACACCCTGAGCGCGGAGCACATCAAACGTGTTACCGGTTTTGATGTGGGCATTTCCGAAGGAAAGGCCGGCCTGCAGGTGAAGCTGACCGACAGCGGCACGGTAGTAACAGAGGGCATAGAGGGCTTGGTTTACGGCAACTCTACGCCCAATGCGGTGTCTCCGCTGGTCTACATCAGGGATACCACCGATGTGACAGTGCTGGGCTACAATATGGACGGTGCAAAAAAGCCCGGCTTCGGTATGAAGAATATGGGCGACTGGACATCCATCTATTCCTCTGCACCCTGTTTGGATGTGCGGCTTTTGCGGAATCTGCTGGAGCTGGCGGGCTGTCACATTTACTCCGAAAACAGCGAAGACGTGATCTATTCCAACAATCACTATGTGGCACTGCACAGCAATGCATCCGGGGAGAAGACCATTACACTGCCCGGAAATTATGCAGTGTACGATGTATTTGAGAAACAGTTTGTTTCTATGAATACGAATACCATTACATTCCAAAACGCGGCCAACGATACCCACATTTTCCGCCTGACAACACCGAATACCTATGCAGTCACCGCAAGACTGAAATCCGGCAAGGGTACACTGTCGGCACCCGGTCTGACCGAGGTTTCCCCGGGACAGAGCTACAGCCTGACAATTACCCCGGAGGAAAAATATGAGGTGGCAAGCGTATTGGTCAACGGACAGCTGGCAGAACTTCAGGACGGTGTGCTTTCCATTGACGCAGTCAATGAAAACACCGTGATCGAAGTGAAATTCAATAAGATGCCGGAGATGGTGGCGGTCACCGAATATGTGGAAGAACTGGTGATCCTGCCCTGGCCTGCGGCCATCGGCATTTTGGCGGTGCTGGTTGTAGCCATTTGGGGCATTACCCGTGGCGTAAAGGCAATTCGCCGCAAATTTGAGGAAGGAGGATACTAAAATGAATAAGATGATGAAAATTGCTGTATGTATCCTCTGTGTTGTTTCTATGGTGCTTGGTCTTGGGGGCTGTCAGATCGTTATGGGCGTTCGCAAGGTCGCTGTGACCAAGTATGTAGAAAAATCCACCCTGTCAGACGAAGAGGCGTTGGGTACCGGACTGGGCGCAGCCGGTGCCCAGCAGGTGGAAGAGCCCAAGCTTTCCGGCACTCTGAAAATGCAGGTATTTACCAATGAATCCGGCGCCCATAGTGAGGCATGGACCAATGTGGTCACCGCCTTTGAGGAACAAACCGGTATCAAGGTGACCCTGATCATGGGTTCCCAGGTCAATACCCAGTATTCTGCCGCCTGGCTTGCCGGCGAATCTCCTGCTGACATCGTGTGGATCGCTGGTAACGGTATTGCCGACGAGGAGATGGAAAAAAGCGGTATGTTCTACGATCTGACTGCATTCTTGGAGGAAGCTACTGTTTATGGTACCGATGCCAAGATTACCGACCGGATCAATCAGAATGTCATCACTCCCTATAACGGTGGTATTTACCGTATACCTCTGATGAACTCCACACAGGGTATGTGGTACGATGCCGGTTTGATCGAAAAAGCACCGGTAAACTTTGATGAGTATATGCAGCTGGCTGAAGAACTGGAAGCAGACGGCATTGCAGGTATGACCTATCCCGGTATGTATTCCGACTATCTGATGTGGGCACTCATTATGCCGGCAGTAGCAGCTTATGGCGAAGAATTCTTTGTGCAGGTGGCCTCCGGTCAGCCGGATGCCTTCCTGGATGAACGCTTCCAGGCAGTTCTGACCCGATATAAGCAGTACTGCGACGCGGGACATCTGATGAAGGGCTCTGTTTCTGCCGACCATACCACCTCCCAGCTGAACTGGCTGAACAACAAAGCAGGCTTTATTACCAACGGTCTGTGGTTGGAGGCGGAAATGGCAGAGTATATCCCTGCTGGCTTCCAAATGCGCTTCTGTGCATCTCCGTTGATCGAAAAGGAACAGAAGCCCACCATGGTGGTCCACGGCAACGATATTGCAGTTTCTGCAAAGACAGAGAATCTTGAGAATGCATTGGCATTCATTCGGTTTATGTACCGCGAGGATGTGCAGCTGGAATATATGAGCAAGTACAGCTACCTGAGCGCGCTGAAGGATCTTTCCTATGAGGATGCGGAGCTGACGGATGTCGCCCGCAGCACACTGGATTATTTCTTTAGCGATCAGGTGGATGTGATCAACTGCAATGTAAACTGGACCAGCCTGCTGAACAATACCTTCAAGCAGGTAATCAACGATCTTGCGTCCGGCAATATGACTGTGGAGCAGGCTTGTCAGGCACTCCACGACGATGCAGAAAGGTAGGAGGTGTGGCAAATGTCAAATAAACCGTTAAAAAAGCATGGCGGCGCAATGGCAATGAATGCCTCCCGTTGGCGTGTTGCTCTGTTGGTGGCATTGCCCACATTCCTGCTGTATGTCTACATCTGCATCGTGCCGATGGTAAGCTCGGTAGCCAACAGTGTTTACGACTGGAACGGCTACGGTCCCAAGACCTTTATCGGCCTTGATAACTACGTAAATATTTTTAAAGACCCCCTGTTTTGGGAGGCGTTTCGCAACGACATTGTGATCGTCCTGTTTAAGGAGATCATCATCGTAACCCTGGCAGTGCTGTTTGCGGTGGCGATGACCAACGCCAAGCTTCATAAAAAGGAAGTGGGCTTCTTCCGCTTTCTGTTCTACATTCCCAACATTCTGTCGGTCATTTTGATCAGCATGGTGTGGAAATACTTCTTCGAGAGCTTGGATACAGTTATCAAGACCCAAAACGGTCTGTGGGTGGATCACCCGATGCCCCTGATCATTTTCATCGCAAGCTGGGCCGGTATCGGCTACTATATGATCGTGCTGATCTCTGCCATCAAAAACATTCCCAAAGAGACCTTTGAGGCCGCGGAAATGGACGGGGCGACCCAGTTCCGTCAGCTTTGGTCTATCACCATTCCCGAAATTTTGCCCCAGATTCGCTATGTGATCGTGATGGTGCTTTCCGGTTCTCTTGCGGTAAATATGAACCTGATCCTGCCGCTGACCGGCGGTCAGAACCATACCATGGTCATGGGTCTTTATGTTTACAGCTACGGCACCGGCCAGCTGAACATGGTAGGCTATGCCTACGCAGCAGCGGTAGTGCTGATGGTCATCAGCTTTGTGCTGAGCCTGACTGTGAACCTCTACCTGAAGCGGAAGGAGGATTAGTAATATGGCGAAGAAAAAGCAATACCGTATTAAACAAGGCCCGGATGCAGCCAATATTATCTTTCGTATTGTGTTGTATTTTTGGGCACTGGTGATCATTCTTCCTCTGTTCTGGATGGTGTATACCTCTGTCAAGGAGCGAAGCGAATTTATTGCCGACCGCTTTAAGCTGCCCCAAAATCTTTGGTTTGCCAACTATCAGACGGCCATTATGGATTCTACTGCAGAGTCCAGCCTGATGCGTTATTTTGGCAACACCTTCATCATTGTGGCACTTTCCACGGTGCTGATGCTGATTATGGTGTCGGTTACTTCCTATGTGCTGGGCAAGTACCGTTTTGCGGGCAAAAAGCTGTTTGAAGGCTTCTATTTTGCCGCGATGCTGGTTCCTTCTGTACTGGTGCTGATCCCCCTGTGGTTCCAGCTGCGTCAGCTGGGCAGGGAACTGGTAGGCTCCAACAGTGCCATTACCGACAATATTTTCACACTTAGTCTGATTTATGCGGTGCAGGCACTGCCCAGCTATATTTTCCTGCTGGTAGGCTTTATCCGCAAGATCAACGACAGCTTTATTGAAGCCGCGCTGATGGATGGCTCCGGGGAGACCCGCATCTTTACAAAGATCGTGCTGCCCCAAATTCGTCCGATGCTGGTATTCATCTCCCTGGGCCACATTATGAATGTGTGGAACGAGTACACCATGGCGCGCACCTTCCTGGAAAGCGAAAGCAACTATACCATTTCGGTGGGCATTCAAAGTATTCAGAACGCCTTTACCTATAGCTTCAATTACGGCGCGCTGTTTGCTTGCCTGGTGCTTTCCATGCTGCCCATTATGATCCTTTACCTGCTGTTCCAAAAGCAGATCCTCAGCGGCACCGATGCCGGCGAAGGCGTAAAGGGCTAAATGTATATCCGAGAGGGGACCCTCTCACAAAATAATAAGGAGGAAAACAAATGTATAGCACAAGCATGAAAAAGCTCCTGAGCTTGCTGACTGTTTTTGCATTGGTGTTCGGTATGATCGCTATTGCACGGCCTATGCAGGCAAGCGCAGCCACCGTGGAGATCCCCATTTCCAACGGTGACTTTGAAACCGGTGCCTTTGGCGGTGCGGTGGCCGGCTCCAACGGTGCCACCATCGTGGAAAAGGCTACCTATGAGGGCAATTACGCCCTGAAGTTCGATGCTACCGGCGAGATTTTGACCGTTACCGGTTATCTTGCGGAAGCAACCACTGCGGAATCCACCGTAACCTTGTCCTTCTGGGCAAAGGTACTGGCAGGCTCTACACAGAATTCTGTGAATTTCGGCCTGTTTGCCACCAACGAGAGCTGGGGCAACCGCGTACAGAAGTATGGCGCAGGTTATCCCATCGTAGGCGGTGACTGGAAGCAGATCAGCCAGGCAATGACCGTTCCTGCAGGAACCAAGATCATCCAGGCACAGATCTACCTGGGTGCTGCGGGTGCTACCGCAATCGTTGACAATATTTCCATCACCGACGGAAACGGCAATGAGCTTCTGCAAAGCGGTGGCTTTGAAAAGGGTGCACTGAACGGCGACTTTAATGCGAATGACGCATTGGAGATCGTGTGCACCCCTGTACACAGCGGTAACTATGCTGCCCACGCCGACAAGTCTTCCGGCAACGGCAACATCTCCACCACGGTTTCCATCGAGCCTTCTTCTGAGGCCCGTACCGTGACCTTCAGCTACTGGATGTTTGCCCCTACCAGCGTAAACAGCGCCCACAATATGGTGGTTTGCTTCGATACCAGCAGCGGCGGCTGGACCAATCTGTCTACCAAGTATGGTGCACAGTACGCCACCCCCGGTCAGTGGGTACAGAAGACCATGGAGATCGCAGTGGCTGCCAATACCAACACCCTGCAGATCCAGCTGTACGCCCAGGATGCAGGCGCAGATTTCTACATTGACGATCTGACGCTTACTGAGGAAGTGGAAGATGTAGCACTCAATCACGATGTGACTCTGAGCTTTGCACAGGTTACTGGTGACGGCACCTGGCAGTTTAGCATCAGCGAAGTACCCGCCAACAAGTACTATAAAGTACCCGCTACCATTGACGGCGTTGCTTGCAACATCCTGATGGGTGAAAGCGGCGGCATTATGTGCATTTACCCCAGTTTCTTCACCGCTTTGGGTGGTGCAGTTCCCACCCAGCAGATTATTATTGCTGAAGGCACAGTCCTGAAGGCAGTGGATTCTGCCAACGGCTGGCAGGAAATTGAGGGCGCTGACACACTGACGGTCGCCGAAAAGATCGACCTGAGCTACGTAGACGGCGCCTGGAGCAAGACCGTTTATACCACTGATGTTACTTTGGAACTGTCCTCCGTGCAGGCGGACGGCACATGGCAGCTGATCCTCAGCCCTGCTGCTGAGAACAAGTACTATAAGGCTCCCGTCATCATCGACGGCACACAGTACAACATTCTGCTTGGCGAAAGCGATGGCTTGCTGTGCATTTATCCCAACTTCTTTACGGCATTGGGCGGCGCGGTTCCCACTGAAAGCCTGGTGATTCCCGCCGGTACGATTATGAAGCCTGTTGTTTCCGATAACGGCTGGAAAGAGATCGACACCGTAAATGCGCTGAAATTAACAAATGATTTCAATATTGAAAACAATCTGGGCTCCTGGCAGGATATGAGCCAGTATGCAGATGTGACCTTCGAGGAAATCACCGCTGACGATCTGATCGTTTATAAATGGGAAGACCAGGCGGCAAGCAACTACCGTTCTGTTTTGGGCATTTACGCACCGAACGCACAGTTTGGCAATGATGCCGGCTGGCACAACTTCACAAAGGTTGCCGGCAAGGTGCTGATCGACGGCGCAGAAGTCAGTGTGGTTTACGGTATGGCTCCCAGCGCGGACGATGATTCCTCCTGGGGCGCAAACAATGCGATCTTGCTGTACATCACCGGTGAGGGCTACTGGGACGCTGTTACCACCGCTTCTTCCGTGACTGTATGTGCAGGCACGATGCTGATTTCCGGCGTGGACAACACCAAGGGCGTTCGTTTCGCTGAAGACTTCGTGATGTACAAAAACTGTGACGGCTCCTGGGATACCACAGCCGATACCCATGTATACAACCAGCAGAATACCGAGCTGGAAGGCGCACTGGTCAGTGAGGCCACCTGCCAGTCTGCGGCGGTCTACTACTACAGCTGCGCTTGCGGCGCGCTGAGCAGCGAAACCTTTACTACCGGTGAGCTGGGTGACCACGACTATGTAAACGGCAGCTGTTCTGTTTGCGGCGCAGTCGCACAGGAGATCACCCTGTCGCTGCAGACCGTCACATCCGATACCTGGCAGCTTGTTCCCAGCGTAGTACCTGCCAATACTTATTACAAGGCAACCGTATTGATTGATGGCAGCGAGTATGATATACTGATGCAATACAGTGCGGATCTGATGCTGATCTACAACAACTTCTTTACCGCTCTGAACGGCAAGGTGCCCACAGCATCTTTCGTGATTCCTGCCAATACCGTGCTGAAACCCATGGTGCTTAGCGACGGTTGGACAGAGATCGAGGACGCCGCAGTTCTGCTGGTCACAGAAGAGCTGAAGATCGAGAAGACCGGCGGTCAGTGGGTCGAGATGAGCAAGTACTCCAATGTGGTATTTAAGGAGATCTATGGCGCGGATCTGGACCTGTACTATCAGAACATTATGCGTCTGAGCGATTACAGCGACAGCCAGATCAATACAGGACTGTTGCTGTATCCCGAGTACAGAGAGCTGTATGAGCACTATGGCCGCGATGCCAATATGACCACCTTTGGTTTTGTGCCCAACATTCCCACTCTGCAGATCCCCAACGATGCCAACTGGAGCAACTTTACACTGTTGGGCACAGTCAGTGTTGCAGGCGCTGAGCCTTGGGAGACCTACGTGATGCAGACACCCGATAGCTCCGACGATGCCGAAACCGCAATGACAAACGGCTTCCTGGTTCGCTTCTACAACGGTTTTGTAGCCGATCAAGCTACCTCCGTTACCATCGAGCCCGGCACCAAGATCGTCACCAAGGACGGCAGTACAGGCTTTGTATTTGTGGACGGCTATACCATTTATCGGGATGCAGACGGCAACTGGTCTGATGTTGCACCTGCCGGCACCAACCCGGTTTCCAGATGGAGCCTGCTCCTGGCTGACAATATCGGCGTTGTGTTTGAAATGAATACTCTCGAGACCGACACTGTTACCTTCACTGTAAACGGCGCACCCGTTGCCGCACAGAAGGACGGCAACACCTACACCGTTTATCTGGCAGCAGCACAGATGACCGATCAGATCGAGATTTTCGTCAATGGTGTGGCAGTGGATAAGACCTACTCTGTCCGTGCCTATGCGGATATCATCCTCAGCGGCGGCTACGGCGACCTGGTTGTGAACCTGGTCAAGCAGATGCTGAGCTATGGCGGTGCATCTCAGAGAGTGTTTGGTTATAACACCGGAAACTATGCAGATGACGGAATCAATGTTACCGCCGTTGCTCCCACCGGCGACGGTGAGATCCAGGTCTCCGGCAGTGTAAGCGGCATCACCTTCTACGGCGCATCTCTGCTGCACCGCACCAAGACCGCTGTGCGTATCTACTTCACCGCACAGAGCGTGGAAGATCTGAACTTTACTGTGAACGGCGAACCCTGCGATCCGTCTCAGAAGGATGGCCTGTTCTATGTAGAGATTGATGGCATCAATCCGCAGGAGCTGGGCAGTGATGTGACGGTGACCGTAACGGACGGTGCCGACACCCTGAGCATTGCTTACAGCCCCATGGATTACATTGTCAGAATGTATAATAAGGCCGGCGTAGCCGACAATACCAAGGCATTGGTACAGGCGCTTTACGGCTACTACCTGGCTGCTGTAGATTACACAGCCTAAGAAAGAACTATGAGGGAGGGGCATTTGCCCCTCCCTTACGGGGATATAAAATAAAAGTATTCCCAACGGCAGGAGATCAGATTCCTGCCGCAGGGAATGCATTTATGCATCATAGAAGGAGGACCTAAAATGAAGGAAATTTGGAAAGATACAGAGCTTTGCGTGGAAAAGGAGCTGATTGTGCCCATCTGCGTCAAAGACAGTCATAAAATGGAAGATGCGCAGGAATTGCTGATACCCAAGCCTGCCTATATTCCCTTTACCACAGACGGAGTCGCCCGCTTTACAGGCAAAGGTTCTTATGTGGTGCTGGATTTTGGCAAGGAGATCTGCGGCGGTGTGCGGCTGATCACCCGGGATGTAAAAGATATCTACGCCAGGGTGCGGATCACCTTGGGTGAATCCCTTACAGAGGCCTGCAGCAGCATTGACTATAAAAACGCCACAAATCACCACGCCCCCCGGGATTTTGAAGCGGATATCATCAATATGTCCGACCTGACCCTGGGTCAAAGCGGTTTCCGCTTTGCAAGGATCGAACTGCTGACACAAACGCCTATGACGGTGCGCAATATCTACGGTGTGAATACACTGCCCCATTTCGCCCGGGAGGGATACCTGAAGACCGACGACGAAAAGCTGAACGAAGTGATCAAGACGGCGGGCTATACCCTGAAGCTTTGCTGTCAGAACGGTCAGATTTGGGATGGCATCAAGCGGGACCGCTTGATCTGGAGCGGTGACCTGAACCCGGAGATCCTCACCTGCCTGTACCTTTTTGGTGACAACCAAAATATTCCCAATGCCCTGACCGCCCTGCGGCAATCCACACCCGCAGACAGATGGATGAATCGGATCCCCAGCTACTCTGCCTGGTGGGTACTGAATCTTTGCGATTACTGTCGTTTCACCGGCAATGACCGCTTCTATCAGGAAAATCGGGATTATGCCGCAACGATTATGAAGCGGATCAATAGCTTTGTGGCAGAAGATGGCAGTTTTGATTTTAATGAGGATCCTGCCGAATGTATGATCTATTTCCTGGACTGGCCTACCCACAGAACGCCGGATGCCCAGGCAGGCACAGCATCTATGCTGATTTACACCGCCAAAGCGATGCTTCAAATGGAAGATCATGAAGACTGTCGGGAGATCTGCAGAAAGCTTCAGCCCTGGCTGAAGGCGGATGCCATCCACAAGCAGGTCCGTGCCTTCCAGATCCTGGCAGGCAGACGGGAGCCGGGGGATGCGGAATTTTTGGAAAAGGACGGCGCCAAGGGAATGTCTACCTTTATGGCGTACTATATCCTGAAGGCCGATGCCATTGCCGGCGGCACCAAGCAGATCGAGATGATCAAGGAGTACTTCGGCGGTATGCTGAGCAGGGGTGCGACCACCTTCTGGGAGGACTTTGATCTTTCCTGGCTGGAGGGCAGCGGCAGAATTGACGAATTCCCGGAGCCCGGTCAGAAGGACATCCACGGCGACTACGGTGCTTTCTGCTATGTAGGTCTGCGCCACAGCTTCTGCCACGGCTGGGCATCCGGCGTACTGGCGTTCCTCTATGAGTATCTGCTGGGCGTAAAAATGCTGCCCGGCGGCAAGCATGAAGTCGAACCCTATGCAATGGGTGCGTATCGTGCAGAGGGCGTAGTACCTGTGCCGGACGGAATGCTGCAGGTGGTTACGCAGAACGGTTTGGTAGAGAAGGAACTTTAAAAACAAATCACGGGAAATAATATGCTTACATACGAAAACGGACAGTTTTATATGGATGGTGCACCATTTCAAATCCATAGCGGCGCGATCCATTATTTTCGCACATTGCCCCAGCAATGGGAGGACCGGCTGCAAAAGCTACGGGACTGCGGTCTGAATACGGTAGAAACCTATTGCTGCTGGAATCTGCATGAGCCCAAACAGGGAGCGTTTTGCTTTGACGGAATGTTGGATGTTTCCGCTTTCCTATCTTTAGCAGAGAAGCTGGATCTTTATGTCATTGTACGTCCCGGTCCTTATATCTGCGCAGAATGGGAGTTCGGCGGTCTGCCTGCCTGGCTGCTTGCAGATGACGGCATCCGACTGCGCACCACCGAGGAGCGGTATTTTGCCCACGTTCGCCGCTATATGCAGGCGGTAATGGGGCAGATCCGTCCCCATTTGCAGTCTAATGGCGGCAATGTGATCATGCTTGCGGTTGAAAACGAATACGGCTCTTTCGGTAACAGCAGGGACTATATGAACAAGTGCGCCCAATTACTGAGGCAATGCGGTGCCGATGTGCCGCTTGTCACCGCCGACGGTCATTTGGACATCTTTTTAAACGGCGGTATGGCCGATGGCATTCTCCCTGCATTGGATTTTGGCTACGATCACGATATTTTGCCGGTACATTTTGAGGCGTTGGAAAAGCTTGCGCCGGAAGTGCCTAAATTCCACTTGGAGCACTGGATCGGCGCATTTGCCCACTGGGACGCGCCGGTACTGCGGTATCCTGCAGAGGATGCGGCACGGGAGGTGCGCCAACAGTTGGACCGGGGCATCAGCTTCAACCTGTATATGTTCCACGGCGGTACCAATTTCGGCTTTTTAAACGGTGCCAACCATACGGCAGATGATCCCGTAAATCGGATCAAAACCCGTTACGAGCCGGATACTACCAGCTATGATTACGGAGCGCCCCTGACAGAGTGGGGAGAGTGTACCCCCAAATATTTTGCCATTCAAAAGGAAATGGAGCGGTATTTGGGAAAAACGCTTCCCAAGCCGGCACAAGTTCCTTTGCAGAACATTGGAACAGTGCAGTTGACACGGTGCGCGCCCCTGTTTGACAATCTTCCCAATATCGGCCAGCGGTTTACAGACTGCCTGCCCCGAAATATGGAAGCCTACGGTCAGTCCTACGGCTACATTCTCTACCGCAATACCATCAGAACGAAACAGAAAATCGACCTTTTGGCATTTCGGGAGGTCTATGACCGGGTAACCGTATTCTTTAATGGGATCCGCCGTGGCGTAATTTATCGCAACGATCCCAAGCAGTACTTGGAAGTGGACGGCTGGATGGATGAAGGCGGCGTGCTGGAGCTGCTGGTGGAGAATATGGGGCGGATCAATTTTGGCCCGGATATGTGCAAGGGTGACCGAAAGGGCATCTGCGACAGCGTCTATATTTCCGTAAAAGACGGCCCACGGCAGATCCTCTGCGATTGGGAGATCTATACACTGCCGATGGATGATCTTGAGAAGCTTTCCTATAAAGACACGGTGCCTGCAGGTCAGCCCGGATTCTATTGGGGAACCTTCCGGGCGGAGCAGAAGGATTGCTTTGTCCATTTGGATCACTTTACAAAGGGCTTTGTAACGGTAAACGGCTTTAATTTAGGCCGTTTTTGGAACAAAGGACCGCAAATGTCGTTGTACCTGCCCTGGCCCATTTTAAAGGAAGAAAACGAAATAATCGTCTATGGGGAAGACTGCAGCAAGCCCGAGATCGTTATTTCGGGTCAGCATATTCTTACGGGAGGAAAGGAATTTTCCTACCCGGTGACGGTACTATAAATGGAGGACAATATGAATGATCTAAAAAACATGCCGAAGGAAAAAAGACCCATTCGGGTGGTTCAGTTTGGCGAGGGGAATTTTCTGCGTGCATTTGTGGATTATATGATCGACATTGCCAACGAAAAGGGTGTTTTTAATGGCAATATTGCCATTGTAAAGCCCATCGCGTTCGGCAGTCTGGAAAATTTCCACAAGCAGAATAATAATTATACGGTGGTTCTGCGGGGCAAGGAAAACGGGCAGACCGTGGATGAAAAACGGGTGGTCACCTCTGTGGAGCAGGTGGTGGACTGCACCGCCGATCCGGAGGGCTTTTTGGAGCTGGCAAAATTGGAAAGCCTGCGGTTTGTGGTGTCCAATACCACCGAGGCGGGCATTACACTGGATGAAAAGGACCATTTTGACGGCCTGCCGGAGACTTATCCCGGCAAGCTGACAAAGTTTTTGTATCAGCGGTATCAGACCTTTTCCGGTGCTGCCGACAAGGGTCTGATCCTACTGCCTGTTGAGCTGATCGAGCATAACGGCAGAAAGCTGAAGCAGTGCGTTTTGGCACTGATCAACATTTGGGATCTGCCGGCGGATTTTGCCCGTTGGGTGGAAGAAAGCTGTGTATTTTGCTCCACACTGGTGGACCGGATCGTCACCGGCTACCCCCGGGATAAGGCGGCAGAGATCTGTCAGATGCTGGGCTATACAGACCTTCTTTTGGATGTATGTGAGCCCTTTGCACTGTGGGTGATCGAAAGTGAAAAGGACATCAGCAAGGAGCTGCCCCTGGATCAGATCGGTCTGCCGGTGGTGTTCACCGATAACCTGAAGCCCTATCGGGATCGGAAGGTGCGGGTGCTTAACGGCGCCCATACCGGCAGTGTGCTGGCATCCTACCTGTGCGGACAGAGCATTGTTCGGGATTGTATGCACGATAAACTTTTGGGACAGTTTTTCCGCCGGATCGTACTGGACGAGATCGTTCCTCAGGTGCAGCTGCCAAGACAGGAGGTTTTGGACTTTGCCGCTTCGGTCTTTGAGCGCTTTGAAAATCCCTTTATCGACCACGCCCTTTTGTCCATTTCCCTAAATTCCGTTTCCAAGTGGAAAGCAAGAGTATTGCCCACTTTCCGGGATCATTTTGAAGATTTTAACGCCCTTCCCAAGCTGATCACCTTCTCTTTTGCGGCACTTTTGGCCTTTTACCGCAGCAGCGACCTGCGTCAGGACGGACTGTACGCCAAGCGCAGCGACGGCACAGAATATGTGGTCCACGATGATGAGGCGGTATTGTGCTGTTTCGCGAAAAACAGCCCGCTGGCAGATGCCGATTATGTGAAAAACATTGCCTGCCAAAAGGATTTTTGGGGCGAGGATCTTTCTTTGTACCCCGCGTTTTGTGAGACGGTCTGCATGCATCTTGCGGCCATTACCGCCGATCCCGTGAGAGCAATGGAAGAGGTACTGCAGTAAAGCCTGAAGCAGAGGAGATAGGAATATGAGAGAATTTATGGATCGGGATTTTTTACTGGAAACCGAAACGGCGAAGCATCTGTTTCACGATTTTGCCGAAAAGCTTCCGATGGTAGACTATCACTGCCATCTCAATCCCCGGGAGATCTATGAGGACCGTCGGTTTGACAATTTGGTAGAGGTTTGGCTGGGTGGCAAGCAGCCCGACGGCAGTTATTACGGCGACCACTACAAGTGGCGCGTGATGCGCTCCAACGGGGTGGACGAGGACTATATCACCGGAGACAAGCCGGCTTTTCAGCGCTTTTTGAAATTTGTGGAGTCCTTGGAGCTTGCCATCGGCAACCCCATGTACCACTGGTGTCACATGGAGCTGCAGCGGTTTTTTGGGGTTTACGAGCCGCTGACGGTGGAAAGTGCAGAGCGCATTTGGGCACACTGCAATGAAATGCTGCTTAGTGACCCGGAGATGACAGCCCGTGGACTGATCAAAAGATCCAACGTGGCATTTATCGGTACTACCGATGACCCGGTGGATGACCTTTGCTGGCACGAAAAGCTTGCGGCAGATCCGACGTTCACCACCACCGTCGCGCCTTCCTTCCGTCCGGATAAGGCCATCAACATTCATAAGGACGGCTGGGCGGCGTATATGCAGAAGCTGGCGGCAAGTGTGCATCGGAAGAGCCTTCCCACCCTTAAAGATGTGTTGGACGCACTGACACAGCGCCTGGAATATTTCTGCGCCCACGGCTGTAAAGCCAGCGACCACGGCCTGGATTATATTCCTTATGTAAATTACACACGACAGCAGGCAGACGCGGTTTATCAAAAGGCATTGGAAAACAAAGCGCTGACCGCGGAAGAAATTGACGGCTATCAGACGGTGGTGTTACTGCATTTGGGAAAAGAGTATCACCGCCTGAATATTGCAATGCAGCTGCATTATTCCTGTCTGCGCAACAATAATCACCGCATTTATAAGCTGCAGGGACCGGATACCGGTGTGGATTCCATTGCCCAAAACACCTGCGGCGGCAATATTGTAAAGCTGCTTTCCGATTTGGACGAGGCGGGCACCTGCCCCAAAACCGTTCTGTATTCCTTAAACCCGGCAGATAATGCCCAGCTGGGCTCCATTATCGGCTGCTTCCAGGATGGCTCTGTGCCCGGCAAAATGCAGCACGGCTCTGCCTGGTGGTTTAACGACAATAAGACGGGTATGCAGGAGCAGATGACGGTACTGGCCAATTTGGGCCTTTTGGGGAATTTTATCGGTATGCTCACAGATTCCCGTTCGTTTTTGAGCTACCCGCGGCATGAGTATTTCCGCCGCATTTTGTGTAATATGTTGGGAAATTGGGTAGAAAACGGGGAATATCCCAATATTGACAGTGCCCTGCGTAAAATTGTGGAGGGCGTTTGCTACAAAAACGCCAAGCGTTATTTTGACCTGTAATAAAACAAAAAAGGAGGCCGAGGGGATTGAAAAATAAGTTTTTCGCAAGAATTTTGTCGCTGGTGACGGCGGCGGTGCTTGTGCTCTCCGGCCTGCCGGCGGCAGGAAGACCTGTCCTTGCGGCAGAAAATGAGAATCTTGTTTATAACGGCAGCTTTGATTTGCCCTACAGCAATGCCCAAACCGTTTCCGGATGGAGCTTAAATACGAAAAATACCAACCATACGGCGGTGATCCAAAGCAGTGTGGTATACGGCGATAGCGGAAATGCGCTGAAAATTGACGCAACCGGGCAGTCGTATATCTATGCTATGGACTTTTCTGTAGAAGCCGGTGCCACATATATTCTGTCCTACTACATACGGGTAGAGCAGGCCCAGAGCCTGCAGTACGCGCCCTTTATGAACGACAGCAATTATGCAGGCGGCTGGTGGAAGGATTTTGTTCTGCCGGCAGTCACAGAGGCAAACGGAGAATGGGTGAAGGTCTCCGGTTCGATCACCATTCCGGAAAGTGTGGGGGCCAATGCAGACAATCCCCAAAGTAAGATTCAGCTGGGCTTCAAGGTCTATCAGGGTAGCGGTCTATTCTATTTGGACAGTGTCTCTGTGACCAAGAGCCCCATCAATTCCGATACCCCCAATTTGGATTTTGAACTGCAGGCCTCAGACGGCGGCGTTGCGAACTGGCAGAGCACCGCCCAGAATATGGTTCTGCAAGGGGACAGCAGTGTGTATCATTCCGGCAGTCGGTCTATGTATATTCGTAAGACCTCGCTAAATGAAAAAGACTATGTGGACTCCCTGGCATACATTCCTGTTCAGACGGGAAATGTATATGAATTTTCCTTTTGGATGTGCTCCCGCAATGCCCAGCCCACAGCCACCGTTCGGTTGAATCTGCAGCCCTTTGCCGCCGATGGAACAAAGCTGATGCAGGATGGGCAGGAAGCGGTCGTATACGGAAGTGTGGCCGCTTTAAACGGCGGCTCTCAGCGAAGCGGATGGACAAAGGTGACCACCCGTGCCGCGTTGCCGGAAGACACCAAATATGTAACACTGCGCTTTTTACTGACCCGTGGTGCGGCGGAAGTGTGGATTGACGATCTGTTCTTCCAACCGGTGGAGGACGGAACCGACTGCGTGGTGTATTACGAGGATTTCCACGCAACAGATGAAAGCGGCAACATCAGCACCTGGAAACAGCAGGGAAGCGGCAGCTTTACCGCCGAAAACGGAGGAAAGCTGGCCTTGACTTCCGGGGAGGGCTTTATTTATACCGGCCTTACCTGCCTGATGACCGATTACACCTATTGCATCAAGGGTGATTATACAGCGGATATTGGCGGCACGGTGCAGGTGCGTTTTTACGATTATCAAAGGAAGGAATACCTGCAGCAACGGAAAACGGCAGCCATATTGGCAGGGAACACATCCTTTGCGCTTACATTTACAGCGCCCAGTCATACCTATGCGGAAATATACATCGGCTCTGATCAAAGCGGAACCATAACCGTCTCCGATGTAACCGTGTATATGACCGCCCAAAAGCCCAAGCCCAACCGCAATTATTTGGATGCGGATTGGTCTAAAAAAGCAGATCGGGAGAATGTGGTATCCTCTGTGGAAGTTTACAACGGGATCCCCACCCTGATGATCGACGGTCAGCCCACTTCTGCATATTTTTATCAGCGGCCGGACCTGGATGCCTATTTGCAGACAGATGCAGAGAGCCGGATCGCAGAATCCGGCATAGAGCTCTTTGTAACCTATGGCGGCAACCTGTATAAAGGCGGCTGTGATCCCATTTGGCTGGAGGACGGCAGTATTGATTATGCCGCCTTTGATGCGGTCATCTATGATACCTTGGCGGCGGATGAAAATGCCCTTGTGATGGTGAACATCGGTATGTTTGCCCCCGTGTGGTGGTTGGAGCAGAATCCGGACCATCGGGCGCAGGCCCACAACGGCAGCAGCTACATCGCTTTGGACGATGTTTCTTTAGCATCAGAAAAGTTCCGTCGGGAGGCAGGCGAGGTTTTGCGGCAGCTGATCGTCCACATGAAGGAACAAAACTACTATAATCGGGTATTTGGTCTGAAAATCAGCGGCGGTCAGAGCTACGAGTGGATGCATCTTGGTACCGGTGCCGATCAAGGGCCGGATTATAGTGCTGTATCCCGGGAAGGCTTCCGCACCTATCTGAAAAATAAATATGGTACGGATGCGGCTTTGCAAGCTGCCTGGGGCAACAACACCGTCACATTGGCTACAGCGGCAGCACCCGGTTGGGAAGAAAAATGCGCCTACTCCAATGTATTTGTTGGAGATGTAGAGACGGGCAGTCTTTCAAGAAACATCGTGGACTGGAACTTATGGCTGGGCGAAGCCTCGGCTGACAGCTTCCTTTACTACTGTCAGATCGCCAAGGAAGAAACAGACGGTCAAATCATTGTCGGCGGCTACAATGGCTATCTTTGGACCAGCAATACCCATGACAGCCAGGGTAAAGCCCATACTGCTATGGACAGAGTGCTCGACAGTGAATATGTGGACTGGATCGCATCTCCCATTGCCTACAGCGAACGGCTTTTAGGTCAATCCTCAGCTTATATGGCACTGCTGGACAGTGTGCAAGCACACGGAAAGCTCTATATTGCCGAGCAGGACAACCGCACCTGTCTTTCTGATCGCTATGCCGGGGTCTCCTGGGATGCAGATTGGGATTATAAGATCGGACAGACCCGGACGATGGCAGATACGATCTACCAGCAAAAGCGGGATTTTGCCAATGCCCTTGTTAACGGCGCGGGCTTATGGCAGTTTGATATGTACGGCGGCTGGCTGGATGATGAGCAGATTTATGATTATTTCCGGGCTGCTAAGACAGAATATGACCTGAGTGTGCATTTGGATAGAAACACTACCAATGAAATTGCGGTATTTGTGGGGGATGAGACCTACGGCTATCTGACTGCGGAAAACAGCAATATGAGCTACACTTTATTGGAGCCAATGCTTATGCAGCAAAGAAAGCACCTGGCATCCATGGGCGCAGGGTATGATACCTACGCAATGTCCAGCCTTTTGGACGGGAAAGTACCGGGTCATAAGCTCAACATTATTCTTTCTCCCTTTGAGATTACGGAGCAGATGCACAATGCTATTGACACCTACCTGAAAACAAACGATCAGGTGGTGGTGTGGGTATACCTGCCGGGCATCTCTAACGGTACAGCCCTTTCCCTTGCCAATGTACAGCGGGCCACAGGCTTCTCCATTGGCGCAGTGGAGCAAAGATCCACCTTGCAGGTGCAGCTTGCCGATTCCGGCCACAGTCTGACAGAAGGCATTGCGGGACGGATATACGGTAACTCCGTAGTAAATTCCGTGTCACCCCTGACCTACATTCAGGATACAGCCGGTGCAACGGTGCTGGGCTATAATACGGCGGGACAAAAGCCCGGCTTGGCAGTGAAGGATATGGGGGATTGGACCTCGGTATATTCCTCTGCGCCGTGCCTGGACGCACAGCTGCTTCGGAACCTGATGGCATTTGCAGGGTGTCATAGCTACTGCGAAAATCCCGCGGATATTATTTACAGCAGCAATGCCTATGTAGCACTGCACAGTGGGGCAGAGGGCACAAAAACCATAACACTGCCCGGTAACTACAGTGTCTACGATGTATTTGAAGAGAAAATGCTCTCTATGAATACCGATCAGATTCAATATGACCATCAGGCAAACGACACCCATATTTTCCGCCTGATGAAGCCCAATACCTACGCGGTCACAGCAAGCATCCAAAGCGGTAAGGGCACATTGTCCGTTCCCGGGCTGACGCAGGTGGCGGCAGGACAAAGCTACACCCTGAAGGTCCTACCGGAAAGCGGCTATGAAGTTGACACCGTTATGGTCAATGGTGTGCCGACTGCATTGGATGGCAATCATACCCTGCAAATTTCGTCGGTGAACAAAAATACAGCGATCAAAGTCCGTTTTGTCAAGCAAAACACATCAGACAACTGGGGCTTTGAATGGGGCAGCTTTGGCGGCGGCGTGACCGGCAGCGGAGCAGCGACCATTGTTTCCGATGAGAATGTGCACAGCGGCACCTATAGCCTGCGGCTGAATCACGACAGCACAGCAAGAGATCTGGTGCAAATATCCATCTATATGGATGCCGCCGCACAGGATCGAACCCTGCGCTTATCCTATTGGGCGAAGGTGGCTCCGGGTGCGGTGCGTGCATTGCACAGCGGCGTGCATTTCTTCACTGCAAACTGGACGACCACCCAAAAATCGTCATACAGTGCGGTGTATCCCAGCAGAACCCAGTGGCAGCAGTATACCCAGGAGCTGACACTGCCGGCGGGAACGGAGATCGTGGAATACCAGCTCTATGCGGATACAGCCAACGCAGATATTTATGTTGACGATATTTCCGTCACCTGCGACGGTCAGCAGATGATGATCAACGGCTCTTTGGAGCGGGGCAATCTCACCGGCAGCTTCGATAAATTTGAAAACACACCGCAGGTGGTTCGTTCTCAATTGGCCCATAGCGGCGTTTATGGAGCGAAAATAACCGGCAGCGGTGTGGTAACGGCCCAAATGGACCTGCAGACAGAAGAAGACCAGCGCCTTGCGCTGTCTGCCTGGGTGCAGGGCGCGGCAAAATACCGCATCTTACAGAATGGGACGACCCTCAGTGAAGGAAGTTGGACCGGAGGGGCGCAGTGGAGTCAGCAGACGGCGCAGTGCATCGTGCCCGCAGGAACAGATGCGGTGCAGATCGAGATCTATCCCGCCAGTACCACTTCTACGGTCTACTTGGACGATATGGAGCTTTCCATTGTGCCTCCGCCCACAACAGATCTGCACTTTCAGCAGATTTATTCCGACGGCACGTGGCGTTTTGTGGCAGAAAACCCTGAATTGCTGACAGAAAGCTACTACAAGATCCCCGTGACCGTTGATGGTCAAGCATCTTTTGTGATCGCCCATCATACGGAAGAGATGCTCTGCATCTATCCCGACTTTTTCCGGGTATACGGCGGTGCGGTGCCGGTGGCGTGCCTGACTGTACCGGAAAACGCGGTGTTGAAGGCAGTAGACCCGTCCCTGAACTGGGGCGAAAAAACCGACAGCACGCAGGTAAAAATCGGAAAAGAGCTAACGGTCACATTGGCAGAGGGAAGGGTAGAGGAATGGAATCTGACCCTGGGCGGCGATTTGACTGTGAATTTCCATACCACCTTGCAGGTGCAGGATCTGAGCAAAGCGCAGGCGGTGATTACCGTCGGAGATCAAACGTATAGCTTTGAGGATGTGCAGGAGCAAAACTGCTTCAGCATTCCTATGGCGGCGGCGGAAATGACGGATGAGATCCGCGTGCAGCTTTTCTACAGTGGCGTAACGGTATGGGAAGAGCGCTATACCATTCGGCAGTATGCCGACTATGTACTGGCGGATGAAAGTATGACGCGCTATCACCCGATGGTTCGTCAGATGCTCCATTACGGCGGTGCCGCACAGGTCTACTTTGATTATGGTGCAGACAGGCTTGCCAATGCGGGCATTTTGAATGCAGATCAGCAGGAGATCCCGACATCGACGGAGCAGGGGATGACAGTAACAGGCTCGTTGGAGAACGTCCGTTTCTACGGCGCCAGCCTGCTGTTCCAAAACAAAGTGGCTGTTCAGTACTATTTCTCCGTTTCCGACGATTTGGAAAGCCTGACCTTTACAGCCAATGGCATCACATACGAGCCGGTTTCCAAAAACGGACTATACTGTGTAGAACTTCCCGGCGTCAATCCCCAGGACTGGGACGCACAGCAGGTACTGACCGTCACCGATGAAAACGGAAACACTTTAGCGGTGGGCTATAGTCCGATGCACTATATTGTCCGCATGAACAAAAAGGGCAACGATACACTGAAGTCCCTTTTGAAGGCAATGTATAATTATCATTTGACGGCAGAGACCATTTGCGCTGAATAATGTAAATCCCCAAAAAGACCCTCGGTTTGTTGTGGCAAACCGAGGGTCTATATTATTCGTAAAGCTTTTCATAATCCGGCAATGATGCCCATTCCGCGGTGGCAGTCAACCGATTGCTTATTTCCTCGCATACAGACAGGAAGGCCTGCCCCTTCTCGTCCTCTGATGTAAAGGAAAGCGCAATATTCGCTGCCCTGATGGTTTTTTGTGTGCCATTGCGGTACACCGTTAAAATAAGGGTCATAGACGGCTTGGACATCCCGTTTTGCGGGTCATATACTTCCGGGTACGCGTCAATATCCAGTGACGCGATCAAATCATAGATATATGCTTTATCCTGTTCGCTAAGCTGGTAGTAGGTCACATAATCATCGGGATTTGTGGCATCGGTCGTTTTAACCAGCCTGCCCGTTTGACTGTCATAGGAACTGATGCCGTAGCAATTCCAGGTCAGCGCAAATGCAAAATCTTCAGAAGCAGCAGTAACTTTGTCGTCTGATTGACCTGCGGCACAACCCACAATGGACAACATACAAACCAGTGCGAAAAACACGATCAGCAGCTTTTTCATACAATTACCCCCCTTCATCAATTATACGACCGAGTATAACGAAATTCCTTATTGTGTGATCATAAAAATGTTCCTGCTGGTTGTTTTCAAAGGGCCAAGGGGTGTTACGATGAAAGGCGGTTCCCTTAAATTGTATAACTTTAACAAACTAAAGCGCTAAAGTGGCGGCGTGTATGTACAGGTATACAAAGTGTACGATTTTGGTAAAATTTCTCTTTACTTCGCTAAAGTGATGAAGTATAATGAGGCCATCACAAAACACGCCTGCGTGTATGAAAGGAAGCATTATTATGAAAAAGTTATTTGCATTGTTGATCGCCGTTTTATTGATGGTTTCTATGGTCGCCTGCGGCGGCAAGGATAGCGGCTCGGATTTGGAGTACATCCAAAAGAAGGGTAAGCTTGTTGTAGGTATCACCGATTATGAACCCATGGACTACAAGGACGAAAACGGTGAGTGGATCGGCTTCGACGCAGATTTTGCAAAGCTGTTTGCCGAAGAGCTGGGTGTTGAGTGCGAGTTTTTGGTACTGGCTGACTGGGGTCAGCGCTTCAATGAGCTCAACAGTAAGAACATCGACGTGATCTGGAACGGTATGACCATCAGCGACGAAGTGCTTGCCAACTGCTCCTGTTCCGATCCCTACGTGGTGAACGCGCAGGTGGTTGTAATGAAGGCTGACGTGGCCGCAAATTATGCCGATAAGGAAAGCGTCATGGACCTGCAGTTTGCAGTGGAAGACGGCTCTGTAGCAGAAGATGTGCTGACCAAGATGGGCATCACCGACTACCTGAAGCTGCAGGATATGGCAACTGCGTTGCTGGAAGTGACCTCCGGCTCTGCTGATGCCTGTGTTATTGATATTACGATGGCAAACGCAGTGGTCGGCGAAGGCACCGGCTTCCCCGACCTGGCCGTTGCGGTTGCTCTGACAGAAGAAGAGTACGGTGTCGGTTTCCGTCAGGACTCTGATGTCACCGCAAAGCTCAATGACTTTATGAAGAAGCTGATGAACGACGGCACTTTGGATGCACTGGCTGAAACCTACGGCGTTACCTTAGTGAAGGAAAACTAACAGGAGGACGACCCAATGTTCGCAACTGTCACACTGGAGCTTTTAAAGGGCTTCGTGGAAACATTAAAAATATTTCTGCTGACCGTTGGGTTTTCCGTACCCTTGGGGGTAGTAATATGTATGGGCTCGATGCACCGTTTTACGCCCCTGCGTGTTCTGGTCCGCGGACTGGTTTGGGTGATCCGCGGCACACCTCTGATGCTGCAGCTGATCCTGATTTTTTACGGACCAAGTCTGCTTTTTGAGGTGCAGGGCTTTGACCGCTTTACTGCTGTGATCGTGGCGTTTTCCCTGAACTATGCCTGCTATTTTTCAGAGATCTATCGGGGCGGATATAGCTCCATTCCTGTGGGTCAATTTGAGGCAGGTCGGGTGCTGGGGATGTCCAAAACCCAAATTTTCTTCCGCGTGATTTTGGTGCAGGTGGTCAAAAACGTCCTGGCACCTATGGGCAATGAGTTTATCACCTTGGTGAAGGATACTGCGCTGTCGCGGACCATTGCCATTTACGAGGTGACCTATATGGGGCAGTCCTTTATCAAAAAAGGACTGCTGTGGCCTCTGCTGTTCACCGGCGTATTTTATTTGCTGTTCAGTGGCGTACTGACGGTGCTTTTTTCAAAGCTGGAAAAGAAATTAAGTTATATCAGGAGTTAGTAAGATGGCACTGTTGGAAGTTCGCAATTTGGAAAAAAGCTTCGGGGAAACAAAGGTGCTCAAGCAGGTGTCCTTTTCTTTGGAGCAGGGCCAGGTGCTGGTGATTATTGGTTCCTCCGGTGGTGGTAAGACCACACTTTTGCGCAGCTTGAATGGGCTGGAAACGCCGGACAGCGGCGAGATCCTGGTAGGTGGCATCCCCGCAAAGGGCAGAAGTGACGCCTTTGGACTGGTTTTCCAAAATTATAACCTGTTCCCCCAATACACTGCGCTGCAAAATGTCACACTGGCCCCAACTCTGAAAAAGAAGGGCACGAAGGCGGAGATCCGTCAGCAGGCCACAGAGCTTTTAAATCGTGTGGGGCTGTCCGACAAGGTAGATCATTATCCCAGCCAGCTTTCCGGCGGACAGCAGCAGCGGGTAGCAATTGCCCGCGCGCTGGCAATGCAGCCTCAGATTCTCTGCTTTGACGAGCCCACATCGGCATTGGACCCGGAGCTGACAGAGGAAGTTCTGCAAACCATTTTGGATTTGCGGAAGGAAGGGCGTACCATGATCGTGGTGACCCACGAAATGGGGTTTGCAAAATCCGTTGCAGATGTTATAATGTATATAGCCGACGGCGTTATTGAGGAGATGGGCACACCCGAGCAGCTCTTCGATCATCCTGAAAGCGAGAAAACCCGCAGCTTTTTACAGCACGCGAAGGTAGAATGGGAGGCTATGTAACAAATGCAAAAGGAAGCGTATCTTTTTAATACACTGGCGCAAATCGGAGACCCAAAGCAAATTGAGGCGTTGCTTGCGGACCTGTGCACGAAGAAAGAGCTTTCCAATATGGCAGAACGGCTCTATGCCGCCAAACTTCTTTTGGAGGGCAAGACCTATAATCAGGTGATGGAGCAGTCCACCATTTCCTCTGCTACACTCAGCCGCGTATCCCGTTGTGTACAGTATGGTGAAGGCTACTCAGCCATTTTGAAAGAAAACCAATCATAATTGATCTGTGGGCGTGTTGCTTGGCAACGCGCCCATTTTTTCGCAATACATCACAGGGGCGACACGACACCCGGCAAAGATCATTGATTCGGTGCAATTTATTGTACAGAATGAGAAATAAGATATAACCACAAAGAAAAACCTTGACAAGTACATAATCAAGTACTATTATAAAGGTACAAACCATACTTTCGTACACAAAAAGGTACTTTTGCCCATTGTGCAGGAAAGAATAATCAGCGGCGCGCTGCCTCTGCGCCGCAACGGAGGAACGTTTATGGAAAACCTTTATAACCGTATTGAAGCCCTGTGCAGCGAGCGTAACATCCGTCCCGGCCGCCTTTGTAACGACCTGGGGCTCAGCCGCGGATTGGTGACGGACCTGAAAATGGGTCGCAAGAAAAGCCTGAACGCAGAAACTGCGCAGAAAATTGCCGCCTATTTCGGCATTTCCGTGGGTCAGCTTTTGGGACAGGAGGAGCATACGGATGTATTGGATCGGGTAGACGTGGCGTTTTACGGTGATTTTAAGGAACTCAATGAAGAAGAAAAGGAGACCGTTCGGGATATGGTGCGGCTGATGCGCCAGCGGCGGGCGGCAAATCAGAGGGATTAAAGGTGTTTGAGATTTCGGATTTTTATACATATTGCGCGGAGCACGGGGTGGACGTCATTCCGTATTTCGGCTGTCCCCAACCCGGTGCGACGGTGCGGGATGAGGGATACTATGCGGTATTTTTAGACTTTTCGAAAATTCAGTCTACAAGGCTTCTGCGGGGCGTGTGCTGTCACGAGCTGGGGCACGCCGCCACCGGTGCGCTGCACAAGGTAGACAGCCCCTACGAGCTGGCAGAGCGCAGTGAGTACCGTGCCAACCGCTGGGTCGCGGAGCGCTTTTTAAGCCGGGAGGAGTTTGCTGAGGCCTTTAGAAACGGCTGCAGGGAGCTGTGGCAGCTTGCGGAATATTTCGATATGCCCCAGGAGGATGTGCAAAAGGCCCTGCATTACTGGACGGAGTGTAAGGGTGTTGATTTCAATCGGCCGGAAAGTGTCGGCGCAATGGGCGCAAAAGATGGGCAGAACTAAAATATTTCTGCCCCATTTTTCCAAAAAGGCTTGACAAAAGGGGATTTCTTCTGTATAATCACCCTTGCTTTGGACGATTAGCTCAGCTGGTAGAGCATGCGCTTGACGTGCGCAGGGTCAGCGGTTCGAGTCCGTTATCGTCCACCAAAAAAATGCCGCCCTTATGGGCGGCTTATTTTTTTGGTGGACGATAACGGACTCAGTTATATTCGCCTTCGGCGAGTTATATTGCTTCGCAGTTATATTTGGCTTACGCCAAGTTATATTGCCCTACGGGCAGTTTTGGGGGCGAATATAATATAACTGCTGCATAGCAGCAATATAACTTTTACGAAGTAAAAATATAACTCCGGCAAAGCCGGAATATAACTTGAAACTACAGTGCGATACTTGTATAATGGTGTCGAGGTGATCAAAATGGCAGAAAGTGTATTGAGAGATAAAGCAAAAAACTTTGCGAAAGAAATCGTGTTGCTTTGCCGTCAGATCAAAGCAACCCACAAGGAAGCTGTACTTACAAACCAACTCTTGCGTTCCGGTACTTCTATCGGCGCAACTTACACGAGGCGCAATACGCACAAGGTACAAAGGATTTTATCTCTAAATTTGAGATTGCCCTGAAAGAGTGCCACGAAACCGAATATTGGTTAGAACTATTACACGAAACCGGCTACATCCCGGACGACCAATACAAACCCTTGCAAAACGACTGCGGCTCCATCCGCCGTATGCTGATCGCCTCCATCAACACCATAAAGGAGAGTATAAAATGAAGAAGTTTCTGCTGCCTATTATAGCATTTTGTTTATTTTTAGGCCTGTCCGCATGTTCCGATGGATCCTCCAACGATGGAGAGCTTGCGGCATACAAAGCGAAAATTGAGGAACTGGAGCAGCAGGTACAACAGCTAAAGGCACAGCTGTCCGTATATACCAATGGGGAAATTCCCGTAGGAGACAACACAAACAAGCCCCAAAGCTCTACTGAGCCCACGACCATCACTTTGGGTCAAACTGTCCGCATTGAGGACGTGCTGGAATTTACCATCACCTCCTGTGCCTGGGAGACGCAGATTTTGCCCAGTAATACCAACGGCTCCTATTCGTATAAAGCGGATGTGGAGGACGAAACCTACCTGGTGTTCAGAGGGCAACTTACAAATCTGAATGGCCAGAGCATATCTGTGGACCACATTCAGGAGTCTGAGATACTGATTAACGGAAAGTATACCTTTTATGTCCGTATGGATGCAGAGGATACCGATGGCGCAGGCTATAGTACCTCCACGAAGCCGTTACAGACTGTCAATTTTGTGATTTATGCATCTGTATCGGATGGGGTCAAGGAGATCTTCGAGGAAGCTACTGTGACCCTTCATCTGTTAAATGATCCCGACCGGACACAGTATTTCTTCGACAAAGAAGATGATTGCAAAAATACATACACCATCCATCTGTCTGCACAGTCATTCTGAGCGGCACATATTTTAAAAACAGAGAGGAAGAGTACAAATGAAAAAAACATTTGCATGGATCCTGGCACTTGTCTTATGTCTCAGCCTGTGCGCTTGCGGCGGAAAGAAAACCACGCAGGCAGAATCCCCGGATGACTGGGACCGCATTGCTGAAGCCACTGCGACACTGAATAAGTATTACGCTTGTCAAACGGAGGAGGAATTTAGAGAAGTCCTCCATTCCGGTATTTCCGACAGTACGCTTAAGATGATTATGGACAATTGGCGGAACTTCCGTGAATCGTGGAACATGGATAACGTAGGCATTTCGGAGCAGTACGTCCGAAAGATCAAGTATATTGAAACATATAAAGGAAATGATCTTTTCATCGTCTCGAATGGCTATGTGATGAAAGACGGAAGCAGAACACCGGATGAGCCACTCCCGGAAATAAAAGGACCGCTTCAAATTTCACCGGTGATGCAGCAGGGCAGCTTTATTTTACTTACCATAGAAAACGGAAGATATGTGATTGCAAATGCAGACCAGAATGAATTGCAAAGCTACGTCAGAAAATTTGTACCTTGTAGCTGCGACTTAGGCACTGTGGTGGTTCCCGGTGATCCCTGCAAAGGGTGCAACGGAGAAGGGTATTTGACCGAGCAACCTGACGCAGATGCAGAAAATGAAGACGGCGGTGTCTGTGAAACCTGTGGCGGATACGGGTGGATTGAGAAAACGGACACCGTAGAAGACGTCACTGATCCCAATCAACTGAGCTTGGAACTGGCAATTGTGCCCTGCCCGGATTGTGCACTGGAGTTTTCAGGCATTGGAATAGTGGGCGGAATGGCCGTATCGAATCCTTGCCCGGATTGCCAGGGCACCGGACTGGAAAACTATACCCACGGCGAATGTCCGGATTGTGGCGGCATAGGTTACACCACGAACGAATAACCCAAAGGATTACGTACATACAGTGAGGAGAATCAAAAATGTTTAAAAAGACCATTGCAATGCTCCTGTGCCTGATTTTGGTGCTGGGAATGACTGCCTGCGGCACAAAGAAGAAGGCAGCAGGCAACACAGACGCTACACAGGGGAATGTTCCCGGCCCGGCAGATACCAATACCCCGGAGGAAGTGGCAAAGCGGTTTTACCTGGCCATGGCGGAGCAGGATGTGGATACCATGGCAGAGCTGACACCGCCCTACAGCCACGAGGTGCTGGCGTATGTTCTGAACATCCCTATTGAAGAGGGCGTTACAGGCAAGGATGCTGCCAAAGCCGCCTATGCATATATGTTTGGCGATGGCGGAATGCTTCTGAAAGTGGACTACGCAAGCATAGAGATCAACACCCGTTTGACCCCGGAAGCAGACATCCCCGGAGATATTCTGCAAGGTATTGAGGAAAGCTACGTTCAGCATGAAATGATGGCCCGGGAGACCTTCGAAAGCATCGAAGACACCGCCTGGGTGGATGCAGAATGCATCATCATAAAGGAAGACGGCAGTGAGGACCGGTCGGATTACGGCGAAGTACGCCTGATCTGCGTCAAGGTGGACGGGAAATGGTATATGGATTTTCTGATGGTGATGACGATGCCTGCTCAAAACGGCACTGCAGATAAGGCAGAGCCCAATCCCTGAGCAGGGCATCAAGAAACGAAAAAAGCCTGTTAACGATTTGTTCACTTTTATCTTGACAAACCATTACATAAACCGCTATAATGTAATTGCTTTATAGCGTATATTTAAGGAGGTTTTTATTATGTTTTGTCCGAAATGTGGCGCCCAGTGCGCTGACGATGCAGTGTTCTGCGGTTCCTGCGGCAATAGCCTGAAAGCTGACGCTCAGAAGCCCGCTGCTGCTGCCCAGAATGTTGATGTAGCTGCTACCATCAAGAAGAATATGAACTATATTATGGTCGCCATTGGCGCCGTTGCTGCCCTGTTGGGTCTGCTGATCATGTTCGGCGTATTCGAGCCCAGCATCACCATTTGGGGTCAGACTGTTAGCGGCCCGATGTCTGAGATCGATGGCAACTTTATGGGCGTTTTAGGCAACATTCTGTTCGGCCTGATCAACCTAGTGATCGGTGCTGTGGGCATCCTGTATTTCCTGAAGAATCAGATGAATATGCCCTACTACGACAATTTTGTTGTGAAGTTCCTGAAGGTCAAAGAGCCTGCATTCCTGATGGGCGTTGCCGGTGCTGTTGGTGCTTTGGTGCAGTTTGTATGCTACAAGCTGGTTGACGTTGGTCCCACCAGCCTGAACGTGCACTGGATCACTTGGGTACTGCTGGTCGTTTATGTGGTACTGGCAGTGGTAGACAAGTTTGTTGTCAACAAGAAGTAATTAAATTGTACATCCCCGAGCTGTGAGAAAGGATCTCCTTTCTCACAGCTTCTTTATTTCGTGATGATATTTGACTTTTTGACAAAGCTGTATTATATTGTGTATACACAATTTGGCTTACAGAGGGATTCGTGATGGACAAAAAGGGGATTACCGGTAACCAACTGAAAATTTTAGCGGCGCTGTTTATGACGGTGGATCACATCGGGTTAGAGCTGTTTCCTGATATTTCCGTTTTGCGCATTATCGGTCGGCTGGCGATGCCGATCTTCGCGTGGATGATCGCGGAGGGGTGCACCCATACAAGAAACAAAAGCCGATACCTTTTGACCATGCTTTTGGCAGCCTTAGCTTATCAGCTTGTTTTTTGGCTGCAGTTCCGCGCCACGGGTCTTTCGATTTTTGCAACCTTTAGCTTATCCATTGGGCTGATCTATGGACTGGATTATGCCAACAAGAGAAAAGATGCCCTTTCATTTGCAATACTCGCGGCGGTATTCGTGCTGGTGTGTATACCCTGTGTAATTCTGCCTCAGGTATTTCACCTGAAAAAGTTTGCAGTGCAGTACGGACTTTGTGGGGTACTTCTTCCGGCGCTGATCTATGTGGGAACGACCAGAGTGGAAAAGCTGTTCTTGGCAGCTTGTGGGATGGCAATGATGGCGCTGAGCCTGGGTGATATTCAGTGGTATGCACTGCTGTGCCTGCCTCTTTTGGCGCTGTATAACGGCCAAAGAGGGAAGTGGAGAATGAAATATTTCTTCTACTTGTATTATCCTCTGCACAGAATTGCGATCATTGCCGTAAATGTATTGTTTTTTGATTAAAAATGGCGGCGGTCAATGCCGGGAATATAGAAATAAGGAGCGTATGTTATGAGTATTTTGGTAATCGGTGCAACTTTTGTAGACATTAAGGGCTTCCCCTCGGATATGTATATTCCCACAGGCCGAAACGTGGGACGTGTGGAATATATCCATGGCGGTGTTGCTCGCAACGTGGTGGAGGATATTGCGAACGTAGAATTGCGTCCCACCTTCCTGGGCATTGTGGACGATACTCCGATTGGTGATGCGGTGCTGAAGAAGCTGCAAAACCATAAGGTCAACACCGATTATATGCAGGTGCTCCCCAACGGTATGGGTACGTGGCTTGCGGTGTTTGATAATAACGGTGATTTGGCAGGCTCTATTTCTATGCGTCCCAATTTGATGCCGATTTTGGACTACCTGGAAAATAAGGGCGACGAAATTTTCTCCAAGATGAAATCCGTGGTCATTGAGGTAGATATTGATAAAGACATTGTAAAGAAGACCATTGAGCTGGCTGAAAAGTATGACTGCAAGCTGTTTGGTATGGTGTCGAATATGAGCATTGCCGCAAAACGCCGTGATTTTCTGCAGAAATTCGATTGCTTTATTTGTAACCAGCAGGAGGCAGGTCAGCTGTTTTTGAACGATTATGAGGAATATACCCCGGCGCAGATGGAACTGGAGCTGAAGCAGAAGATCCAGGGCGCGCAGATTGCCTCTATGGTGGTGACCATGGGGGATCAGGGCGCGGTGTATGCCGATCTGCAGGGCAACAGCGGTTACTGCAAGGCCCGCAATGTGCAGGTGAAGGATACGACCGGAGCAGGCGACGCGTTTTGTGCCGGTGTGGCCATTGGTATCACCTACGGAAAGACGATGGCCCAGGCCATCGACATTGGCTCTACGTTGGCCGCATCGGTGATCATCTCTACCGAGAATGTATGTCCCCGCTTCCTGCCCAGTGAATTTGGGCTGGACGTGGAAGTAGAATAATTCTAAAAAAACTGCTGCATAACCAATATTTACCATTGTAAGGAACGGCCTGTGTGCCAATGCCATTAAGTTCGTGTCATTGCGAACCAGTGACCGTGTCACTGGTGTGGCAATCTCAGTGTACAACGCTATACTTTGAGATTCCCACGCCAGTGTGCCCACTGGCTCGGAATGACAATAAGGCTTAACCTAATGACATTGGCCTGTGTGCCGTTCCTTCTTTTATTGTAAAGAAACGGTTAATTTTACGGTAAAAATCTATGAAATAGGGGAGTATATCTTTACATTTTTCCTTTTTTGTGGTATATTCTCCAACTGGAATGTAAAAAAATAAACGGAGGAAAAAACAATGCTGTTTTCAAGTATCCCGTTTCTTTACTATTTCCTGCCGGCTGTGATTATTTGCTATTTCCTGATCTCCAAGCTGGTGGGGCTTGCCTTTAAGCCCATGGGGGAAGAGAAAAGTTATCGGGCATCTATTTTTACAAAGAATTTGATCCTGTTGCTGTTCAGCCTGCTGTTTTATGGCTGGGGAGAACCGCTGTACGTCTTTTTGATGATCGGTTCCATTTTGATGTTCTGGCTGTGCGGCCTGGCTATCGGAAAGGCACAGACTAAGCGTTGGAAACGGGTTTGGCTGATCGTGTCTGTTGTGCTCAGCCTGTCTGCACTGGGTGTATTCAAATACGCAGACTTCTTTATTGACAACTTCAATAAGCTGACCGGCTTAAATGTGACGCTGTTGAAGCTGGCGCTTCCCATTGGCATCAGCTTCTACACCTTCCAGTGCCTCAGCTATACCATTGATGTGTACCGTGGCAATGTGCCCTCACAGAAGGATATTGTGGCCTTTGGCGCCTATGTTACACTGTTTCCGCAGCTGATCGCCGGTCCCATCGTGCGCTATATTGACGTGGCGCGGGAGCTGGAAAGCCGTACCCACACGCTGGAAAAAACTTATTTGGGTATGCGCCGTTTCCTGATCGGCTTGGGCAAGAAGATCATCATCGCGGATAATATTGCGCTGATGCTCTCGATTTTCCGTCAATCCGCAGAGCCTTCTGTGCTGTTCTACTGGATGTATGCCATCGGCTTTATGCTCAATATCTACTTCGATTTCTCCGGCTATTCCGATATGGCCATCGGCTTGGGTAAGATTTTTGGCTTCAACTTCATTGAAAACTTTAATTACCCCTATATGTCCAAGTCTGTGGCAGAATTTTGGCGCCGTTGGCACATGAGCTTAGGCTCTTGGTTCAGAGACTATGTGTATATTCCCCTGGGCGGCAACCGTGTCAAGAAGCTGCGCTGGCTGTTTAACACCTTTGTGGTGTGGTTCCTGACCGGTATGTGGCACGGAGCAAGCTGGAATTTTATACTGTGGGGCGTGCTGTATGCGGTCTGCCTGTTGATTGAAAAGTTCATTCCCGCCATTGGGAAGCTGCCTTCTGTCCTTCGTCGGTTCTATACCCTTTTTGTGGTGTGCATCGGCTTTGTGCTGTTTAATGCAGACAGTGCCAATATTGACGGACTGAGAAGCTTCAACCCGCTGAATGCGGCGTGGAACGACTTGCGGTGTATGTTTGGCTTTGGCGGACTGCCCTTTGTGAATGCCACTACACTGTATTACCTGCGCAGCTATTTGGTGGTGCTGGTGGTGGCGATCATCGGTGCTACACCGCTGATGAAAAATACCGCAAACCGTCTGTCCGAAAGCAAACGTTTCGGCACTGCTACCGCGGTTTTTGGCTTCGTTTTGATGGCGGCACTGCTGCTGATCTGTACCGCTTATATGGTGGACGGCTCCTTTAGCCCGTTCCTGTATTTCCGTTTCTAAGGAGGGCACGATGATGAAGAAGAAAATTCAAATAATTAGTGCGTTCCTGGTAATCGCTCTGTGGTTTTCCCTGGCTTGTGTTGCCTGGCTTCAGCCTGCAAAGAAGATCTCGGCAGCGGAAAGAAGACCCCTGGCACAGATGCCGTCCTTTGGTGACGGAACAGAGGATAAGCCCTTTACCGACCTGTTCGACAAATATACTCAGGATCAGTTTCCCCTGCGGGACACCTTCCGTCAGCTCAAATCCCTGTTCCATTTCTACACCATGCAGCAAATGGATAATAACAACTACTATGTATTAGACGGTTATGTGACCAAAATGCTCCAAATGGGCAAGAATCAGGAAACCCAGCTGCTGCTGAATTTGGACGTTTTCAATACGGTCTATAACAAGTATGTCCGCCCCTTCGGCTGTAAGTCCTATGTGGCGATCGTACCGGATAAGGGCTACTATATGTACGAAGAAAGCGGCCATCTGGCACCGGATTACGAGAAGCTGTTCTCCCTGGTGAAGGAGAAAATGCCCTGGGCGACCCACATTGACCTGACCGAGCTTTTGACTTTGGAGGATTTCTATAAGACCGATACCCACTGGCGTCAGGAAAACCTGGTAAAGGTGGCAGAGAAGATTGCTGAGGCAATGAAGATGCAGGTCACACCCCTTGAAGAGTACACGATGGAATTGATCGAAAAGCCCTTCTACGGTGTATACTACGGCCACGCCGCACTGCCTCTGCCGGCGGAAAAAATGTATCACCTGCATTCGCAGATTTTGGATGAATGCACCGTGGACAAGCTGGAGCCTGTGTTGGACGAAAACGGCAAGATGACTATGGAATTTGCCTGGTCTACTACGCCTTCTCCCATTTACGATCTGAAGCAGCTTGATTCCGAGGATATGTATAATTCCTTTATTTCGCCCAATACGCTGGGTATGGTTCGCATTAAAAATCCCAATGCGACCACAGGGAAGAGCCTGATCGTGTTCAGAGATTCCTTTGGCAGCAGCATCAGCCCCTTGCTGGTGGAAAGCTATGCCACAGTTACCTTGGTGGACCTGCGCTATGC
>JAGASJ010000068.1 GCA_017621795.1 Oscillospiraceae bacterium
ATGCTGCCATGAACCTGAAAAAGCTGGCAAATTGGAGTTGGAATAACTCCTTTTTCTCGCAAATATTACTTATATTTACACCCAAATACACCAAAACCCCTGTTTTCACCTAACGAAAACAGGGGTTCTTTGACAGACTGTTGAGGCACACTTCCAAGGAAGTGTGCCTCATAATATTATCCCCACAGGCCGTCGGGATACAGACCCTGTTCGGTCAGCGCCTTCAGCGCTGCCACCACCTGGGGCTTATCCGCGGCATAGGTCACACCGTACCAGCGGTCTGCAGATTTTAATACCTTTACGGCAGCCTTGCCCTCACTGAGCAGCTGGCTGACAGTGCGGGGCAGGAAATACTCTGCTTTCAGAGGATTCTTGGGCACGTCCACTGCCAAAAATTCAGGGAAACGCACGCCGATCTCGTCAATAAAGGAGGGGGTATAGCCCCACATATTCATAGATACCGGGGTATCTGCCGCAAGGTCTGTCCAGGTTGCGCCGTCGTCCTCGGTAAAGTGGATACCGCCTTCATATTTTTCGATCTTGGTACGTTCCACCACGTCGGTCAGGTAGCCTTCGCTGCTGACCTGGCACACGCCCCGGGCCACAGAGCCGTTGTCGGTCACAGTCTTGCCCAGCTCGTAGCCTACCATGCAGTAATCCTGCGCATTTTCAGACAGGTGGTCATAAATCACCTTGTAGGCAGAAACGCCGTAATAGTCGTCGGCGTTGATGACCGCAAAGGGGGCACCGTCAATTTCCTTCATAGCGCAGAAAACGGCGTGGCTGGTACCCCAGGGCTTGGTGCGTCCTTCGGGGATGGTAAAGCCCTCGGGGATCTTTTCCAACTCCTGGAAGGCATAGCGGATCTCCATGGGGCACTGCTCCAGGCGCTTGCCAACGGTATCCATAAAGTCCTTTTCGATGGCCTTTTTGATGATGATGACTGCGGTTTCAAAGCCTGCTCTGTGGGCATCGTACAAAGAGTAGTCCAAAATGGCCTCGCCCTTGCTGCCTACAGGATCGATCTGCTTCAAACCGCCGTAACGACTGCCCATACCGGCCGCCATTACAACTAAAATGGGCTTTTTCATAGTTTGCCTCCTATGTAATCTGATCATAAGCTCATTATACGTTATATTTCTAAAAAAGCAAGCTTACATCTAAGAAAATATCCTGTTTTTTCAGCTTTTCAGGGGAAAATACCTGCAAAAGCTCCTCCATGGTCATATCCTCCGGCTGATCTGACAGACCGGCGCTGTATGCTAAAACGCCGATGAGCCGCTGGGGGGACATTCTCTGCCGCAGGGCGCCCAGATCCAAATCCTGATCCCGCTTGCTCAGACGCCGACCGTCGGAGGCTACCAGCAGGGGGATGTGGGCATATTCCGGATGGGGGAATCCAAAAAGCTCCTGCAAATACATTTGCCGGGGTGCGGAGCTGAGCAGATCCACCCCCCGCACCACCTGATTGACGCCGCTTTCGCCGTCATCCACCGTCACCGCCAGCTGATACACGAAGGCACCGTCTGCCCGGCGCACCACAAAATCGCCGCAATCGGTTTTTAGATTTTCCCGATAAGTGCCCCAAACCCGATCCTCCACAGTCCACACCCGATCCGGTACCTGCACCCGCCAGGCAGGCGGGCGCTGAAAGGCCGCCTGTTCCTCCCGGGTCAGATGGCGGCAGGTGCCGCCGTAAACATAGGTTCCGTCGGACAAATGGGGGGCGTTCACACTGTGGAGCTGACTGCGGGTGCAAAAGCAGGGATAAAGAAGCCCCTTTTCCCGCAAACGCTCAAAATAATGAATATAGGTTTGGGTGCGGGTGCTTTGGGGCGGGGTTTCCCGATCATAGCTCAGTCCCAGCCAGTGCAGATCCTCCCGCAGAATTTGGGCATAGGCGGGGGAGGTACGCTGGGTGTCCAGATCCTCCATCCTGAGCACCATTTCGCCCTGGGCTTTACGGGCAAACAGCCAGGCCATCATTGCGGCGAAGACGTTTCCCAAATGCATTCTGCCGGAGGGCGTGGGCGCAAAACGGCCCACCACCGGAGAAGTTTTCTTGTACTGCTGCATTTTGCACCCCCCTTTTTCTGTATTGTATCTCATATTTACGTTGTTGTAAAGTTTTCCTTGAGAAAACAAAAGCTTTGGTGTATAATAAACTGACCTACAAACAGGAAGGAGGGCGGCTATGACCCCCGAAGAGAGAAAGCAGCAGCGTCTGCAGCGGCGAAAAGAGCGCCGGGCACGCAGGAAAAAGCGTCTTGTTATTGCCGGCGCGGTGGGCGTGGCGGCCCTTGTGATATTGCTTTTGATCCTGTTTAGGGGCTGTGACGGCAAACAGCCTTCTGCAAACACCCCATCTGTGCCTGCAGGCACAGCCCCGATGGGCACAAGCCCCTCCCAGTCTATGGGGGAGGATACCCAGCCTACGGTGATCCACTTTGCGGCAACCGGTGATTTGAATGTCACCGACCGCCTGATCCAATCCAACCTGACCACAGAGGACTTTAGCGCCGTCATTATGGACGTGGCCCATCTGTTGGCGGATGCGGACCTTACCACCGTGAATTTGGAGGGCAATCTGTGCGGCGTGCCCTACGGCGCTTCCGCTTCTGCTCCCCAGCATTTGATGCAGGCACTAAGCAAGGCCGGTGTGGATATGATCCAGCTGTCTAATTCCTATGCCATCCATCGGGGCATTTCCGGCCTTATGAGCACCATCGACGGCGTGCAGCAGGCGGGGATGGAGCCCATTGGGGTATTTCGTGACAGTGCGCAGTATGCGGATAAAAACGGTTTTACTCTGTTTGAGATCCAGGGTGTCCGTGTGGCTGTGGTAGGCTTTACGAAGGGAATGGACGGCACCACCCTCCCACCCGGCAATGAGCAATGTGTCAACATTCTCTACAGCGATTACGACAGTGTTTACCAAAAGGTCAACACGGAAAAGATCACCTCTGTGCTTCGCGCCGCGGAAGCGGCCCAGCCGGATATCACCATCGCGCTTTTACACTGGGGCAGTGAATTTAACGATTCTGTCAGTTCCTCCCAAAAGCGCATTATCGAGCTGATGCGGCAAAACGGCGTGGATGCCATCATTGGCACCCACCCCCACTATGTGCAGCAAATCACATTTGATGCGGAGAGCGGCTTTTTAGTCGCCTACTCTTTGGGGGATTTTATCAGTGATGCAGCCCGTGCCGGCACAGAATATTCCATTTTGCTGGATCTGGAGATCACAAAGGACCACACCAGCGGTAAAACCACCATCACCGGTTACGATTATACCCCCATTTTTTCCGTTGTGGAAGAGGGGAAGCCTACCAGGGTCGTGCGTATTACAGAGGCTATTGCGGCCTATACAGCGGGGCACACAGATGCTGTGACCCAGCAGACCTATGAGGATATGCTCTATGCCCTGACCCGCATCGAAGCCCGTGTCAACGGAGAAGGATAAAAAACGCACCCACCGGCTACTACGCCAATGCCATTAAGTTTGTGTCATTGCGAACCAGTGACCGTGTCACTGGTGTGGCAATCTCAGTGTACAACGCTATACTTTGAGATTCCCACGCCAGTGTGCGCACTGGCTCGGAATGACAATAAGGCTGAACTTAATGACATTGGCTGCTACGCCGGTGGGTGCGTTTTTCAGTGAAGAGTGAAGCGTTATGGTGTCGGCAAAGCCGACGGATCAAAATATATGCGGCGAGACGGAGGGGTTCGAATATCATTCGCCCGTGGCAATCCGTACCCCTTGCCGCCGAAGGCGGCGCGGTGCTTTGCGCCGTAAGAAAACGGATTCCCACGTCGCCTGCGGCTCCTCGGAATGACCGGGACGGGACCGTCTCTTACAATATCGCAGGTTGCTCCATTACACTGCAGCGCAAAACGCATTTTTGACGACAAAAAACAAATATGCAGGGGGCAAATTGTGCATAGTGCCGATTTTTGTAAAATGCGCTCCAAACAGGGTATAAACCGTAAAAAATTGGTTGCGTAACAGATTACAAAATGTTAAAATAATTTTGGATTATAATGTCCAAAGTGTGTGTGCGGGATGTGAATCTCCCCTCGTTTGGCTGCCATCTCGTAGGGAAAAGGCTTGCCTTTTCTTTATGACGCGGCTGTGTGCGCGTTTGGGAGGGAAGGTGAGCCTTTTCTCTACAGAGACCGCAAACCGACGAGCGGGGCTGTACATCCCGAAAAACCGAAAATGTACGAAAGGGGAATGCCTACAAAAAACGGTCAACCACCCACCGCGGCTGCGGGAGCCGCAAAGAAAGTCAACCAAAAGATAAATACAGTCGGTGCTGTATAGTCCCGTGCTCTATTTATCGCACAAAAATTGATTGTGGAGGCTTAAAAACAGATGAAAACAACTATGAAACGCATTTTCTCCCTGCTGATTGTCCTTGTGATGGTCTGCGGCATGCTGCCGATGAGCGCAATCTTTGCCAGTGCGGCCGAAGTCAGTGAGGAACTGACCATCACTGCAAACACCGGCGCATTAGCCAATGACAAGCTAAGCATCTCCTGGTCTGGCACAAATGTTTCCTTTGTGAACGAAAAGGCAGAAAGCACAACTGCGATCAGAACATCTGACTCAGATCACTTTAGAGTGTACGCAAATAGTGCTGTTACCTTTTCTTCCACAGCAGGCAACATTACAAAGATCGTTGTAACCTGCACAAGCAGTTCCTATGCTAATGTACTGGTTACTTCTGCCGGTTCTGAGGCAAAGGCTTCCGGCAGCGTTGTGACAATCACACCTGCAACACCTGCCCCTGAATATAATGTTGCTAAGATTACGACGCAGACTCGGTTTAATAAAGTACAGATTTTTTACACCGATGTAGCTTCCGGCGAGTGCGCACACAGCAACACCGAGGAGATTGCGGCTGTTGATGCTACCTGCACCGAGACTGGCAACACTGCAGGTACTAAGTGCAACGATTGCGGCCTCATCCTGAGTGGCTGCGAAACTGTAGCTGCTCTGGGCCACAAGAATGAGGTTTCCGAAGTGGTTGACGCCACCTGCCTCGAAGACGGCTACACCACCTACACCTGTACCGTTTGTGGCAAGAGCACCAAGGAGACCATCGCAGCTACCGGCCATAACTATGTAGACGGCACCTGCACCGGCTGCGGCATTGAACAGCCCACCGGCCTGGCTGGCAAGTACTACATTGCCGCCAAGCGTAGCACCGGCAACTATATGTATATGACCAACGATCTGGGTTCTGCTTCTACCAAGCGTTATCAGGCGATTGACTCCGGTGTGGCAACACTGCCCGAGAGCATTACGGCTCCCGTTGACGCACAGGTCTTTGAGCTGATCTCCGTTGACGGTGGCTACAAGATCAAGGCCGGCGATCAGTACCTGGGCTGGACCTCCGGCAACTCCGGCGCACTGGTGGACGAGGCTTCTGCCATCACCGCTACCATCGACAGCGCTGCCGACAACACCTATAATATCCACTTTACTGCAAGTGATGCGGAGCGTTACCTGTCCCTGAACTCCGATGCACAGTACCAGTACTGTGCTTGGTACAAGTCCGGCCAGGTTATGAATCTGAGCCTGGTTCCTGTTGCTGTAGCAGAGGAGCCTGAGTGCGAGCACAACTTTGTAGAAGGCATCTGCACCATTTGCGGCGCTACCGATCCCTCCGAGCCCGAGCCTGAAGAGGTGAAGATTGTCTTCGAACTGGGCGAAAATGGTGACGCTTCCCATGTAGACGGCACATCCGCTACCGAATATACCGAAACTGTTGGCGACTATACACTGAATATTACTGGCGGTACAAAAATGTATACCGGAGCTGTTGACGCAACGGGCAATGGCTGTATTAAGTTGGGTACCAGCAGTGTGGTAGGCGGCTTCTCCTTTGTGGTTCCTACTGATGTTGAAAAAGTTGTCATTTGCATCGCAAAGTACAAGGCCAAGACTACAAAAGTTAATGTCAACGGTACCGAACATACCCTGAGCGCTTCTTCCGATAACGGCGCTTATGACGAGATCACTGTTGACACATCCAGCAGCAAAACGGTCAGTGTTACAACTGTTTCCGGTGGCGTTCGTGCTATGGTTAACAGCATTACATTTATCTGTGACAAAGCAGACCATACCTGTGATTGGGATGAAGGAACTGTTACCAAAAAAGCTACCTGTACCACAGACGGCGAAAAAACCTATAGCTGTACTGTTGAAGGCTGTACAAAAACCAAGGTTGAGACAATCCCTGCCACCGGCCACAGCTATGATGAAGACGGCGCGTGCACAATTTGCGGTGTTACACCTGCAGATGTCGTCGCTGCGGCTTATGCACTTAAATCCGGCGAATCCCTGGAAGGCACCTATACCTTGACCGGCGTGATCAAAGCAGTCAATACTGCTTATAATTCCACTTTTCAAAATGTCACTGTTACAATTGATGTTATCGGTGTAGACGGTAAGCCTATTCAGTGCTACCGCATGGAGGGCGAGGGCGCTGACCAGATCGGTACTGGCGATACCATTACCGTAACCGGCACCCTGAAGAATTATAATGACACCATCGAGTTCGATGCTGGCTGTACCCTGGATAGCTGGAAAGACACCGGAAGTGACTTTGTAAGGCCGACTACTCCTGAAGCGATCGTCAACGCTGCCTATGCTCTGGAAGTAAATGCATCTCTGGAAGGCGGCAACTACACCCTGACCGGCGTAATTTCCGAAGTAAAAAATGCTTATAGCGCAAAGTACAGCGATATCACTGTTATGATGGTCGTTGGCGATATGACCGATAAACCCATTATGTGTTACCAATTGAAGGGCGATGGTGTTGACGAGATCTGTGTTGGCGATTCCATTACCGTAACCGGCACGATTAAGAATTACAACGGCACTGTTGAATTCACACCGTGTACACTGGATTCCTATGAAATTAAAAATGGTCATACCATTGTTGTGGATGCGGCTGTCGCTCCCACCTATACTGCCACTGGTTTGACTGCGGGTGAACATTGCTCGGTGTGTAACCTGGTTACAGTCGCACAGACGGAAATTCCTGTTCTTGAAAATCCTGTAGAGACCTACAACATCACATTGAAGGATAATATTGGCATCAACTTTGTGATGAAACTGGCAGAAACCGATGAGGTTACTGTGACCGTAGGCGGCGAGGCAGTAGACTGCGCTGTGGTTGATGGAAAGCTCTCCATCAATGTGGCGGCTGCCCAGATGACAGATGAAATTGCCATCTATGTCAATGGTCTGCCTTTGGCCAAGACCTACTCCGTTCGTGGCTATGCCGATGAGGTTCTGGCCGGCGAGTACGGCGCAAACGTCAAGGCAATGGTTCAGGCAATGCTCCACTACGGCGCAGCTGCTCAGGACTACTTCAATTATAACGAAGGCAACTTCGCGAACCTCAATATGCAGGATACTGTGACCAACCCCATCCAGGCTGCGGAAATGGTACCCACCACCGGCAGCACCGCAGGCATCGTGCACTACGGTTCCTCCCTGGTATACCGCGACAGAGTTGCTGTTCGTGTATACTTCAAGCTGACCGGTGATGCAGCGATCGGTGATTACACCTTCACCGCCAACGGCGAAAATGCAGAAGTAAACGAGGGAAGCAACGGCCTGTACTACGTAGAGATCGCGGATATCGCACCTCAGAATCTGGACGAGGCTGTGACTGTGGTTGTAAATGACGGCCTGACCGTGACCTACAGCCCCCTGAACTACATCTACCGTATGGTCAATAAGAGCGATGACGCCGTACTGCAGAACCTGCTGCAGCAGCTGTATGATTACTACCTTGCTGCTGACTACCTGGCCGTAAACGGTGCAGACGACTTCGAGACCGAGCCGGACGTTGTCGGCTAATACGCAAAACCAAATAAAAAAGTGCTACCCATTGGGCAGTGCGCCACAGTGATAAATTGCCTGAAAAGGCGTGGATTTCCCCAGCATTTCACCAAAATCCTTTAAAATCCACAAAGGATTCCCGCAGAATTTTGGTTCATCCTGAGAAAATCCCCATCCTTTTCAGGTGCTG
>JAGASJ010000069.1 GCA_017621795.1 Oscillospiraceae bacterium
GAGGGTTTGAGACCATCCCTAAGCACCAATTCGCATGCTTTGATCTTGAACTCTTTTGTGAAACTTCTTTTCATTTTGAACACCTCGATTTAATTATATCTTTAACTCTTCGATGTGTCCACTTTTACTATACAAGTTTCAGTTCTTCACTCTTCACTATTATCTCTTCACTAAAATTGACTGAGAGGTATCCTTGCGGGATGATTTTAAATAAATCTGCGAAGCAGATACCTCAGTTCTTCACTCTTCACTATTATCTCTTCACTAAAATTGACTGAAAGGAAATTTTAATTATGGATATGACAATGGAATCCTGCCGCAAATTTGTGGAAGTTTTAGCCTCCGATGCACCCGCCCCCGGCGGCGGCGGTGCGGCGGCGATGGTAGGTGCTATCGGCACTGCGCTGGGCAATATGGTGGGCTCTCTTACCGTGGGCAAGAAGAAGTATGCCGATGTAGAGGCTGAGATCATTGCGCTGAAGGCGAAGTGTGACGCACTGCAGACCGAGCTTTTGAATCAGGTAGAAGCTGACGAAGTGAACTTCCTGCCGCTGGCAAAGGCCTATGGCATTCCCAAGGACGACCCCAACCGGGATACGGTGATGGAGGAAGCTACCATCATCGCCTGCTCCACCCCCATGAAGATCATGGAGCTGTGCTGCCAGGCCATCGAGTACATCAAGGTATTTGCCGATAAGGGCAGCCGTTTGGCTGTTTCCGATGCAGGCTGTGGCGCAGTGTGCTGCAAGGCCGCATTGCAGGCCGCATCCCTCAATGTGTTTATCAACACCAAGAGCCTGAAGAATCGGGAAGTTGCCGAGGAGATGAACGCCAAGGCCAACGGTATGCTGGCTACCTACGGCGCAATGGCAGACGAGATCTTCACCACGGTGAAGGCCGGCTTCGGTCAGTAATTTGCCCTCTCGGTCAAAAATCAGAGATTTTTACCGGCTCCCCCAAAGGGGGAGCGTGCCGCTCCCATTGGGAGAGGTGTCAGCCCGAACGGGCTGACGGATCGGGTTTCATAACATATACAAAATGGAGGAATTTATTATGGCAAAACAGCTTTTGGGTAAAGAAGTCAATGAAGCGTTGGTTGCAAATCTGCAGGCACGTACTGCTGCTCTGCGGGAAAAGGGCGTTGCGCCCTGTCTGGGCATCATCCGTGTTGGCGCAAGACCGGACGACCTTTCCTACGAGAAGGGTGCAATTAAAAAGGGCGAGACCGTGGGCATTGACGTCAAGGTATTTGAGCTTGCTGAGGATGCATCCCGTGAGGATGTGTTGGCAATGGTGGATCAGGTCAACGCCGATAACACCGTGCACGGTGTTCTGATGTTCCAGCCCTTCCCCGCACATCTGAAGCCCTATCAGCGGGAGATCTGCAACCGCTTAGACCCCAAGAAGGATATGGACTGCCTGACCGATCTGAGCAGCGCCGGTGTCTACCAGGGCCGCAGTGACCTGGGCTACGCTCCCTGCACCCCCTCCGCCTGTATGGAGATCTTGGACTACTACGGCATCGACTGCAAGGGCAAGAGCGCCGTGGTCATCGGCAGAAGCCTGGTGGTAGGCAAGCCTGCGGCAATGATGCTCATTGGCAAGAACGCCACCGTTACCGTATGCCACACCAAGACGGTGGATACTGCCGCTGTCTGCCGTGAAGCGGATATCATCATTTCCGCCGCCGGTGTGCTGGGCAGCCTGACCAAGGATTATGTCCGTCCCGGTCAGGTCGTCATCGACGTTTCTATGAACTGGAATCCGGAAAAGATCACCTCCAAGGGTAAGGGTGGTATGTCCGGTGACGCCGTTTTCGAGGAAGTGGAGCCCATTGTTGAGGCAATTACCCCTGTTCCCGGCGGTGTCGGCGCTGTAACCACCACCGTGCTGATGAAGCACGTGGTAGAGGCCGCAGAGAAGATCTAAAAAGAATTTGTAGGGGCGGCGATCTGCCCCTACGATCTTATGAAGGCTTAAAGCTGCTGTCATTGCGAACCGGTGACCGATGTCACCGGTTCGCAATGACAAGCCTTCGCCTTAACACGATAGTACATTCGTAGGGAGAGTTTTTTGTGAAGAAATTAAAAAATATGTCGGAAAGCAGTTTCCTCAAGCTGCTCTTCGGTTTTATGGGTGTGTGCTTTCTGATCGCGGCAGTATGTATGCCGGATCGGGGAGAGATGTTCAGCGGCTTGGGCAGAATTTTGACGATGCCCAGCAAGATCTCCGCAAACTATTTTGCCATGGGCGGCTATAGCGCCACCTTCCTGAATATGGGTCTGGTGTGTCTGCTTTGCTTGGGGCTGTTTGTGGTATTCAAGGGCAAGCCCAACAATGTCTCTACCCTGGCTGTTTTGCTCACCCTGGGTTTCTGCTCCTGGGGCATCAACATCCTGAATATGTGGTTTTCTGTTTTGGGTGTGGTGCTGTACGGCCTGTTTAAAAAGCAAAAGCTGGGCACCCTGGTAAACGCCATGCTGTTTTCTACCGGTATTGCCCCGCTGATCACCGAGCTTTTGGTGCGCTATCCCCAAAGCGGTCCGGAGTGGATCGGTTTTAATCCTTTGGGCTTTATTTTGGCGGTGGCAGTGGGCATCATCATCGGTGTGTTCCTGCCTGCGGGACTGGCAAATTCACCCAAGGTCCACAAGGGCTTTGACCTGTATTCTGCCGCATTGCCCATCGGTATGACCGCATTTTTCCTGAATGCCACTTTGTATAAGACCATGGGCCTTTCTCTGCCTGCCCAGCTTGCAGAGGGCAACAGTATGGCAGTGGCATCTCAGTCCACGGTCAATATTTTCTGCATCGCGGTGTTCGGCATCTGCGTGGTGGTGGCGCTTTTGATGGGCTGCACCCCCAAAAAGTACTGGAAGCTGCTTAGTGATCCGGAGTTGGTGACCAATTTCTCCTCCACCTACGGTAACGAAGTGTTTTTGATGAATTTGGGCGTATACGGCCTGTTTATCCTGGGTTATTACAATCTGGTTGGTGCGAATTTTAACGGCATTTTGTTTGGCATCATCTTCTGTATGGTGGCAACCTGTAATTCCGGCTCTCATCCCGGCAACGTATGGCCGATTATGCTGGGCTATGTGGCGGCATCCTTCCTGTTTGGATGGATCTCCCCCATGCTGGGCGGTGAATTTACCGGCAAGATCAATGCCCAGGCCATCTGTGTGGGTCTGTGCTACGCCAACGGCCTGAGCCCCATTGCCGACAAGTACGGCTGGCGGTTTGGCTTCATTGCGTCGTTTATGCACTATATGCTGGTCACCTCTGTGCCCAGCCTCCACGGCGGCTACTGCCTGTATAACGGCGGCTTCACCGCGGCTCTGATCTGCCTGATCATGGTGCCCTGTTTGGAGCACTTCACAAAGACCAAGGACGAGCGCAAGCTGGCAAAAAAAGCATCTGTATAAAAAAGGGCTGTTGCAAAATTTGCAAATCTGCCGTTAAAACTCGTAGGGGCGACTATTAGTCGCCCGCGGGCGGATAATATCCGCCCCTACGTCCGAAGGACGTAGATGTTCGCATAGATAAGAGGCGCGTTGCATCATTTTTGCAACGCGCCCTTTTTGCATAGAGAAAGAAGGAACGGCACATAGCCGCTTTCTACGATCTGCATCAAATATTTGCCAACAAGGAAAAACTGTGCTACAATAAGGAAAAACCGAAAGGGGGTACACCGGTGGCAAGGTTAAGCGATCCCATTACCGTCTTAAAAGGCGTTGGGCCTACGAAAGCAAAGCAGTTTGCGGCGTTGAATATCTACACTCTGGAGGATCTGATCTGCCATTTCCCCCGGGTATACGAGGACCGTACCCATTTTGTGGCCATCGGAGATCTGCAGGTGGGAGAGCCTGCCTGTTTCCGCGCCGTGGTGATGAACACCCCCCGCACCAGTCACATCCGCAAGGGGCTGGATATTACCCGTGTGCAGGTGGCAGATCACTCCGGACGGCTGAATTTGGTGTTTTTCAATCAGAAATTTACCACCGAGCAGCTGCAGTACGGCAGTGAATACGTGTTTTACGGCACGCTCAGCGGGGACTATATGGGCTACAATATGACGTCGCCCAGCTTTGAAAGACCGGACAGTCCCCCCATTACCACCCGTCGTGTGCTCCCCATTTATCCCCTGACCGCCGGGCTTTCCAATGCCTCGGTGCTCAAGGCGGTGCGGCAGGCGCTGGCCATTTGCGATCCCCCCGAGGAGGTACTGCCGCCTCAGATCTTGGAAAAATATAATATTCTTCCTGCAGAGCAGGCATACCGCATCATTCATGAGCCCCGGTCCATGGAGGATGTACAGCAGGCAAGAAAGCGGCTGATTTTTGAGGAGTTTTTCGTATTTTCCGCAGGACTGGCACTTTTGCGGGCATCCCGCAAGGGAAAAACCGTCCCGCCCTACCAAAAAACCGACCTTTCCCCCTTTTATAAGGCACTGCCCTTCACCTTGACCGGCGCACAGCAGCGGGCAATTTCGGAGATCTCCCGGGATCTGCAAAAGGGCACGCCTATGAATCGACTGGTGCAGGGCGATGTGGGCAGCGGCAAGACCATGGTGGCCGCCGCCGCGGCAGTACTGGCGGTGCAAAACGGTCAGCAGGCCGCATTGATGGCACCTACGGAAATTTTGGCAGAGCAGCACTTTGCTTCCCTGCAAAAGCTGCTGGCTCCTTTGGGCATTTCGGTTGCACTGCTCACCGGCTCTATGACCGCAAAAGAGAAAAAGCAAATACGGGAAAGCATCCAAAACGGCGAAGCGCAGCTGATCGTGGGCACGCACGCACTGCTCACCGATGCCACCTGCTTTGAGCATTTGGGACTGGTGATCGCAGACGAGCAGCACCGCTTTGGTGTTTCTCAGCGGGCGGCACTGACCGCCAAGGGCACAGACCCCCACGTGCTGGTGATGTCCGCAACACCCATTCCCCGCACCCTGGCACTTTTGATGTACGGTGATTTGGATGTGTCTATTTTGGACGAGCTGCCCCCGGGCAGAGAGCCGGTAGATACCTTCCTGGTAAACGAAAGCTATCGTCAGCGGCTGAACGTCTTTATCCGCAAGCAGGTATCCGAGGGGCATCAGTGCTTCGTGGTCTGCCCCGCAGTGGAGGAAAATGAGGAACTAAACCTGAAGGCGGCAGAGGTTTGGGCGCAAACACTGGAAAAAACCGTCTTTCCCGATCTGCGGATCGCACTGCTCCACGGGCAGATGAAGGGCAGTCAGAAGGAGCAGGTGATGACGGATTTTGCCGCGGGAAATGCGGATATTTTGGTGGCAACCACGGTGATCGAGGTTGGTGTGGACGTACCAAACGCCACGCTGATGGTGATCGAGGATGCCGACCGTTTCGGCCTGAGCCAGCTGCACCAGCTACGGGGACGGGTAGGCCGCGGCAAGGCAAAAAGCTATTGCATTTTGGTCAGCTCCAACAAAAACGGCGAGACCGTGGCACGGATGAAGGCCCTGTGCAAAACCACCGACGGCTTTAAGATCGCAGAAGAGGATCTGGCACTGCGTGGACCCGGCGACTTTTTCGGAAGCCGCCAGTCCGGTCTGCCCGTATTTCGTGTGGCGGGGCTGAGCACGGATATGGGTATTTTGAAGATCGCACAGGCCACCTCTGTAGAGTGGATCGAGACGCTGGGCACATCCCAAACACCGGAGGCAAAGGCTCTGCGCAAGCGCATCGGTCAGCTTTTCGCCCGCAGTGAAGGGACCATAAATTAGGGGCTTTCACCCTTGACTTTTCCCATCGGGGTTATATAATGATGATATAAGCGGAAGCATCGATCTTCCAAAAATAGGGACGATACAGAAAAAGGAGAGCAGGATTATGGTATATCGTATGCAGGTGGCAGGGCTTACCAGAGACCTACCGATTTGTAGAGTGACCGACGATCTGTATATTGCCGGCTTTGTGGTGTTTGGCGACCAGGAATTGACGGTTGCCTGCGCCCGGGAGCTGCTGAAAAGAGCCCCCGAATATGACTACATCATTACCGCTGAGGCAAAGGGTATCCCTCTGGCGCACGAAATGGCCCGTCAGACCGGTGCCGAGAAGTATTTTTTGGCGCGGAAGGGCCCCAAGCTGTATATGACCGGCGTTTTTGAGTCCTCGGTGAAGTCCATCACCACAGCCCACGAGCAAAAGCTGTATTTGGATACCGCCGATGCGGCGCTGATGAAGGGCAAGCGGATATTGATCGTGGACGATGTGATCTCCACCGGCGAAAGCCTGCTGGCGCTGGAGGCACTGGTAAACAAGGCAGGCGGCGAGATCGTAGGCCGTATGGCGGTGCTGGCTGAGGGTGACGCGCAGAATCGGGAGGATCTGATCTTCCTGGAGAAGCTGCCCCTGTTCAATGCCGACGGCACAATGAAATAAAAAAACAAGACGGATTTCCGTCCTGTTTTTTTAATGAATTGCCTAACGGCATGAATTGCATAAATGCATGAATTGTGGTTTTCACCACATGAATTGCGCTGCGGCGCATAAGGCTTTGGCAATTCAATTCATGGAGCAAAGCGAGAAATCACGATGCGATAGCATCAATTCATGGCGTAGCCAATTCATCATTTCTAAATAGATGAAAATAGGGGACGGATTTTCCGACCCTTGTCATTCCGAGACCAGTTCGCAAACGGGTCTCGGAATCCGTTTTCTTGCGGTGCAAAGCACCGCGCCGCCTGATGGCGGCAAGGAGTACGGATTGCCACGGTCGCTATTCGCTCCCTCGCAATGACAATTCCTTCGGACGTACGTTGTCTATTATACAAATAACGGGACGGCA
>JAGASJ010000070.1 GCA_017621795.1 Oscillospiraceae bacterium
ATATGCAGGATTTGCTGATCCGGTAGCAGTGGAAGATATCAAAGCGGATGCTGGTTTGGATATCGGTCTGACCTTGATCGGCATGCACTTAAAGAAAGTTGCTGTTCCGGTCAGATTGGAGAATAATCGAATCGGAGAAGCGATTGTTGTGGCAGCCAGGACCCGTCCGAAATTTGTTGGTGGTGCTCGGGCAGTTTATGACCAAGATCTTCTATAATTGCTGAAAGGCGCCGCGTTATTGCGGCGCCTTTTCTATGCGTTGTTTGTGTTGGATTTCAGCAGTTTTCGGTAATCCGATGGGGACATGCCTTTGATTTTGCGGAAGAGGCGGCTGAAGTAGAGGGGATCTTCATAGCCGACGATGGCGGAGATCTCTGCCATGGAGTAATCGGTGGTTTCCAGCAGGCTGGCGGCGTTGTTCACCCGGATGGTCAGCAGGTACTGCATAGGCGTATGCTTGACGATCTGCTTGAAGTTGCGCTGGAAGTAGCATACGCTCATGCTCCGGGACTCGGCATATTCCTGGATGGAGATGGGCTCGTTGTAGTGTTCGTTGAAATACCGGCGGGCATATTCCATTTCTTCCTGGATATAGGTGGAAACGGTAGGCCGCTCCTCCTGCCGGGTGCGCTGGATCAGCAGAAAAATCTGCCGCAGATACATGGCAAGCAGTTCCTCGAACCCTGTCTTGCAGGTCTGTAGTTCATTGATCATTTCCTTGAACAGGTAAGTATAGGTAGAGGAAGCGCCGGAATAGAATATGGGATCGTCCATAGGAATCCCGTATTTGCGCAGTATGTTTTTTACATCACTGCCGGTGAAATGTACCCAGTAGACCTCCGGCTTTTCTTCTCCATAATAATCGTAACGCTGTTCCACCCGGGGCTGGATTAGAACCATGCGGCCTGCGTTCACGATTCGTTCCTCTCCGTTAAAGAAAAAGTGCGCCTTTCCCGAAAGAACATACAGCAATTGATAGTCGAGTCTCCCCTTGGGACGCCAAGTGGGCAATTTTTTCGTGTTTTTCAGCCGATAGGTGCCACAGCTGGTTACGATCAGTGGGCGGGATTTGTCCTTGATAGGTGCTCTGGAATTGTTTAAGTAACCGGAGTTGACATACATAAGACAGGCCTCCTACACAAAATAATAGTGCCAGTTTTCTATATTGTATCATTTAGTCCATATTTTGTACAGACCTGTTTATTCAATTTTTAGGAGTTTTCTTCTACAATATAGTCAGAAAGTAAAAAACGGACCGAAGTTACAGGAGGAAAAAGCTATGATTATTCCCGCAACTTACGAAAACCTGCAAGTCACCCACGAAGGAACCATGTCGAAGCGTGCCTACTACATTCCGGCGTCTACTCGCCGGGACGATCTGGTAGAGCACCGTGAGCGCTCCGATCGGTTCCAGCTTTTGAACGGAGATTGGAAGTTTAAGTATTATGCCAATGTCCACGACCTGACCGATCTGTTCTACGAGCTGGGCTTCTCCACCGAGGACTACGACACCATCCCGGTGCCCAGCGTCTGGCAGAACCACGGTTACGACCAGCACCACTACACCAACATCCGTTACCCCTTCCCGGCAGATCCCCCTTATGTACCCTACGAAAACCCCTGCGGCTGTTACGTGACCAAGTTCCAGTACAAGGTAGAAAAGGATGCACCCCGGGCTTATCTGAACTTTGAGGGTGTCGACTCCTGCCTGTACGCATGGCTTAACGGCCAGTACCTGGGCTACAACGAAGTGTCCCACTCCACAACCGAGTTCGATATTACCGATAAGGTCGTGGACGGCGAGAACACCCTGGCAGTCCTGGTTCTGAAATGGTGCGACGGCAGTTACTTAGAAGACCAGGATAAGTTCCGCACTTCCGGCATCTTCCGGGATGTGTACATCCTGAAGCGCCCTGAGGCGCATATCCGGGACTACTTCGTCACCAACCGCCTGGACGGAAGCGAAGCCACCTTACGTATCCGCTTCAAGTTCACCGAGGAGACTGTTCCCGTTGCCATCAAGCTTCTGAACGCAGACAATAAGGTGGTTGCCAAGGGCACACCCAAGGCTGTTGACTCCGGCAACACCTTCACCCACGAGGCGATCCTGACCGTCAGCGAGCCTACCCTGTGGAATCCTGAAAAGCCTTATCTGTACACCCTGCTGTTGGAGTGTCCCAACGAAATCATCGTTGACCGCTGGGGCTTCCGGGAAATCACCATCGAGAACAACAAGGTCTACTTAAACGGCCACTCCATCAAGTTCCGTGGCGTTAACCGGCACGACTCCGATCCCATCACCGGCCCCGTGATCTCCCTGGAGCATATGAAGCGGGACCTGAAGATGATCAAGGAATTCAACTTCAACGCCATCCGCACCGCCCACTATCCCAACGCGCCCATGTTTTATCAGCTCTGTGACCAGTACGGATTCATGGTCATCGACGAAGCCGACCACGAAAGCCACGGCGCGGCAGAGATGTACTGCTCCGAAAATGAGCTGTGGGAGAACCACGTGGAGCATTGGAACGAGCCCTTTGCCGACAACCCCGACTTCCTGGAAGCAACCCTGGACCGTACCAAGCGGTGTGTCATCCGGGATAAGAACCGTCCCTGCGTCATCTGCTGGTCTATGGGTAACGAAAGTGCTTACGGCTGCTGCTTCGAAGCTGCTCTTGCATGGACCAAGCATTTTGATCCCTCCCGTCTGACCCACTACGAAAGCGCCCAGTACCGCAGCAGAAAGCGCAAGTACGACTTCTCTAACATCGACCTGTACTCCAACATGTATCCCTCTCTGGAGACTCTGCAGGAGTATGTAGACTCGGGTCCCGACAAGCCCTACCTGATGTGCGAATACTCCCACGCCATGGGCAACGGCCCCGGCGACCTGGAAGACTACTGGCAGTTCATTCAGGCAAATGAGGTCATGAGCGGCGGCTTTGTATGGGAGTGGTGTGACCACGCCATCTACAAGGGCCAGGCGCCCAACGGCAAGCCCATGTACTGGTACGGCGGTGACCACGGCGAGTATCCCCACGACGGCAACTTCTGTGTGGACGGTCTTGTGTATCCCGACCGCCGTCCCCATACCGGCGTGATGGAGTACAAAAATGTAAACCGTCCTGTCCGTGTCAAGAAGTTTGATCAGGAAACCGGCATTGTGACCTTCCACAACTACATGGACTTCGTGGCCATGAACAAGTATCTGACCATCCGTTATGAAGTCAATTGCGACGGCGAGGTAATCCAGAGCGGTGAGGTGGATCGGGTTCCCGCAATTCTGCCCCATGCAGAAGGTACCATCCGCCTGAACATCACCGTTCCTGCCAAGGGCCGTACTTACCTGAAGCTCATTTACCAGCTGAAAGAAGCCACCGAACTGCTTCCCGCAGGCTTCGAACTGGGCTTCGACGAAGTTGCTCTGGAAGCCGCTGTGGACGGCAGAAATCAGAAGGCTCTGGCCATTTGGAACAAGAAGAACCTGTCCGAAGCAAACCTGAAGGTAGAGGAAGAAGAGCGCTACATCATTATCTCCGGCAAGAACTTCTCCTACCGCTACGACAAGACTGTGGGAAGCTTCAGCTCCATGATCTTCGAGGGCAGGGAACTGCTGGATAAGCCCATGAATCTCAACATTTGGCGTGCCCCCACCGATAACGACCGGAAGCAGAAGCTGGAATGGATGGCTGCCCACTACGATAGAGCCATCACCCGCGCCTACATGACCCGCAGTCTGGCAGCAGACAGCGAGGTCCGCATCCACTCTGATGTGTCCATCGCAGCCATCGCCGTTCAGCGGTTCATGGATATCGAGGTAGACTGGACGGTATCCGTATCCGGCGCAGTCACCGCCAACATCCTGGCAAAGCGGAACATGGAGTTCCCGGAGCTGCCCCGGTTTGGCCTGCGGCTGTTCGTACCCAACTCTCTGGAGCAGGTCACCTACTACGGTCTGGGCCCCATCGAGAACTATCCCGACAAACGTCACGCCACCTCCCATGGCATCTACAACACCACTGTTGAGGGCTTGTACGAAGATTACATCCGTCCCCAGGAGCACGGTGCCCACGGCGGCTGTAACTATGTTGTACTGGAAGACGAAAAACTGCGGCTCACCGCTGTGAGCCTGGAAGCATTCAGCTTTAACGCTTCCCACTACACCCAGGAAGAGATGACCGCCAAGGGTCATAACTACGAACTGGAAGAGTGCGGCAGCACCGTCCTGTGCCTGGACTACCGGCACAACGGCATCGGCTCCGCAAGCTGCGGACCGGTTCTGCGCCGTGAATATGCCCTTACCGACGAGACCATCGACTTTGAAATCCGCATCATCCCCGAACTGAAGTAATGAGAGGAGAATTATTATGCAAGAAAAGAAGTATTTGAAGTGGTATCACAAGATCGGCTACGGCTCCGGCGACATTGCCGGCAACTGCGTTTACGCACTGCTGACCGCGTTCATGATGATTTATCTGACCGATACCATCGGTCTGAGCATGGGCATCGTAAGTACCCTGATCGCTGCTTCCAAGATTTTTGACGGCGTTTCCGACTTTTTCTTCGGAAGAATGATCGACAAGACCAAAAGCAAGATGGGCAAAGCCCGTCCCTGGATGCTTTGGGCCTATATCGGCTGTGCAATCACTCTGGTTGCCTGCTTCTCCATTCCCACCAGCTGGGGCCAGACCGCACAGTACATTTTCTTCTTCCTGTCCTACACGCTGCTGAATGCAGTTTTCTTCACCGCAAACAACATCGCATACGCATCCCTGACCGCACTGATCACCAAGAACACCAGCGAGCGTGTTCAGATCGGTTCCTTCCGCTTCATCTTCGCCTTTGCAACCAAGATCGTCATTGAAGCCGTAACCATCTTCGCAGTGGGCTGGCTCGGCGGCGGTGTCATGGGTTGGAGATTGATCGCCATCATTTACGCGGTCCTCGGCCTGATTACAAACACCCTGTCCGTATTCTCCGTGAAGGAACTTCCCGAAGCTGATGACGAAATGGAAGAGGAAAGGGAAGAGGAGCACAAGCTCACTTTCCTGCAGTCCTTTAAACTACTGCTCAAGAATAAGTACTATGTGATTATCTGCTGCAGCTACATTCTGACCCAGCTCTACGCCTCCGTAATTGGTATGGGCACTTATTACGCCAAGTACATCCTGGGTAACGAGGAACTGTTCAGCGACTTGTCTCTGGGCATCAACATCACCATGGTTGTTGCTCTTACGATCCTTCCCTATGTGATCAAGAAGATGGGCGGTATGTATAAGCTGAACATCTGGGGCTATGTGCTGGCCGCATTGGGAAGAGTCGGCGTTATGGTAGCCGCCTACATGGGCAGCTTCCCTCTGATGATTGCTTTCACCGCAGTTTCTACCATCGGTATCGCACCCCTGCAGGGCGACCTGAACGCACTGATTGCTTGCTGCTCCGAGCATACCACATTGAAGACCGGACACAGACTGGAAGGAATGATGTATTCCTGCTCCTCCTTGGGCATTAAGATCGGCGGCGCATTGGGTACCGCTATCTGCGGCTGGCTGTTGGATGCTGCTGGCTATATTGAGAATGCCGCTGTGCAGACCGCTGCTACCACCAACATGCTGAACTTCCTGTATCTGTGGATGCCCATCATCCTCTGCGCAGCTGTGGGCTTCCTGCTGGTGTTCCTGCGTGTGGAAAAGGCCAACGAAAAGCTGATCTTAGAAAAGGCAAAATGATATGAAAAAGCATTATCAATTTTCCGCCCCCGGCAGAACGGAAATCGGGGGCAACCATACAGATCACCAGCACGGCTGCGTTCTTGCAGCCGCGGTGAATCTGGAAACCCTGGCAGATGTATCTCTGAATGAGTCTGATATGATCTGGGTCCAGTCTGAGGGCTATCCCGCATTCGGGGTGGATCTGACAGACCTGAGTGTTCATGAGGAAGAGAAGAACACCACTGCAGCCCTTGTCCGGGGTGTGGCAGCGGCATTTGCTCAGCGCGGTGCCAAACTCCGGGGTTTCGATATGGCAGTTACCTCTACCGTTCTGCCTGGTTCCGGTCTTAGCTCCTCCGCTGCTTTTGAGGTGCTGGTAGGAACCATTCTCAACGAGTTGTTCTTCGATAGAAAGCTCAGCGCCATTGAAATTGCTCAGATCGGACAGTACGCCGAGAATGTATACTTCGGTAAGCCTTGCGGTCTGATGGATCAGATGGCATCTTCTGTGGGCGGCATGGTGTACATTGACTTTGCTGATCCTGAAAACCCAATCGTTGAGAAGATCGACTTTGATTTCCAAAAAGAAGGTTATGACCTGTGCATCATCGACAGCGGCGCAGACCACGCCGATCTGACCGATGAATATGCCGCCATTACCCGGGAACTGAAGGAACTGTGTGCATTCTTCGGCAAGGATTACCTGCGGCAGATCCCTGAAGCTGAGTTTATGGCTGCTCTGCCCAAACTCAGAGAAACCGTGTCTGACCGGGCGATTCTTCGGGCTATGCATGTCTACCGGGAAAATGAGCGGGTAGCTGCACAGTGTGATGCTCTGAAAACCAACGATATTAATTCTTTCCTGCGGCTGGTTACAGAATCCGGCCACAGCTCCTGGATGTATATGCAGAATATCAATCCTGTAGGTGCAGTCCAAAAACAGCCGGTCGCTTTTGCGCTGGCTCTATGTGACAGCTTGCTTCGCGGCAAGGGTGCCTACCGTGTACATGGCGGTGGGTTTGCCGGAACTGTGCAGGCCTTTGTCCCGCACCATATACTGGATGGCTTCAAAGAGGCTGTTGAAGCAGGTTTGGGAAAAGATTCCTGCCATGTGCTGAATGTCCGCCCTTATGGCGGTGTTCGTAAATAATAATCATTCTTATCCTCAAGTGTGCCTGTTATGGGTCGGAGGACGGCAAAACGCTCCGACCCAACTGGGAAGGAGCGTTTTTCTATGGATATCAATATGTACATTTCCGCCTTAGTTCAATATGGCATCGACAAGAAATTGATCGAGCCCTGTGACAAGGCGTTTATCATAAACCAGCTGCTTACTCCCCTGCAGCTGGAGAGTTTCCAACCTGCTGAGGTTCGCACTATCTCTTTGGAGCAGATTCTGAAGGGATTGACGGACTACGCAGTGAACAGAGGCATCATCTCCGATGACATCACCAGCCGGGACTTGTTCGATACCAAGCTGATGGGCATCTTGACACCGCCTCCCAGAGAAGTTCAGAGCAAGTTTGCCGCTTTATATGAAAAGAGCCCTGAGGAAGCCACTGAATGGTATTACCGCTTCTCCCAGGACACGGATTACATCCGCCGTTATCGGGTCCAAAAGGATATGCGCTGGAAGACGGCAACTGAGTATGGCAATCTGGATATCACCATCAACCTGAGCAAGCCCGAAAAGGATCCCAAGGCCATTGCAGCCGCGAAGGCCGCGCCTCAGTCTGACTATCCCAAGTGTCTGCTTTGCCCGGAAAACGAAGGCTACGCAGGCCGGATGAATCATCCTGCCCGGCAGAATCACCGGATTATCCCTATGGAGCTGGCAGGGGAGAACTGGAATCTGCAGTACAGCCCCTATGTCTACTATACCGAGCACTGCATCGTATTTAACAGCCAGCACACCCCTATGGTCATCAACAAGGCCACCTTGCAGAAGCTTTTGGACTTTGTTACTAAGTTTCCCCATTACTTCATCGGCTCCAATGCGGATTTGCCCATTGTAGGCGGCAGTATTCTGACCCATGAGCACTTCCAGGGCGGTCATTTCAGCTTCCCCATGGAGCGTGCCCCCATCGAGCGGATGATCTCTTTCAAAGGCTATGAGGATGTCACAGCCGGCATTGTAAAGTGGCCTATGAGTGTCATTCGTCTGACTTGCCCGGATAAGGACCGCCTGCGCGATCTGGCAACCAAGATCCTGCTTCACTGGCGAATCTACACCGACAAAGCGGCATTTATCTTCGCAAAGACCGGCGGGGAGCCTCATAACACGATTACTCCCATTGCCCGGCGCAGAGGGGAAGATTACGAACTGGATCTGGTACTGAGAAACAACATCACCACCGAAGAACATCCCCTGGGTGTGTACCATCCGCACGCAGAACTGCACCACATCAAGAAAGAGAATATCGGTCTGATTGAAGTCATGGGCTTGGCGGTTCTGCCTGCCAGACTGAAGCAGGAGCTTGCGGGCATTGAGGAAGCGATCCTTAACGGTACGCCGTTGACCGGAGAGCTTGCTAAGCACGAAGCCTGGGTCAATGAGCTTCTGCAGAAGCAGACTTTTACACCCGATAACACTGCCTGCATCCTAAAGATGGAGGTTGGCAAAGTGTTCGCACAGGTCCTGGAGCATGCCGGTGTCTATAAGCGCACCTCTGAGGGTGCAGCGGCCTTTGACCGTTTTATCGAATTTGTAAATCAGGGAGAATGAGTATGAAGGTTTTAGTTACTGGCGGTGCCGGTTATATCGGCAGCCATACCGCAGTCGAACTACTGAATGCTGGACATGAAGTCATCATTGTGGATGATCTGTCTAATGCAAAGGTCGAAGTCATTGACCGCATCAAGGAAATCACGGGGAAAAGTGTTGTTTTCTATTGGATGGACTGTGCGGATAAGGAAAAGCTGTGGGAAGTTTTCCGTGAAAACGATATCGATGCCGTGATCCATTTCGCCGGCTTCAAGGCAGTAGGTGAGAGTGTTAAGAAACCTCTGCAATATTACCGCAATAACCTGGACAGCACATTGTCCCTTGTAGAAACCATGGAGGAGTTCGGATGCCGCAAACTGGTTTTCTCCTCCTCAGCCACTGTTTACGGCCCGAATAATCCCCATCCGTACAAGGAAGAGATGCCTGCCATCCAGTCCACCAGCCCTTATGGCTGGACCAAGGTGATGATTGAGCGGATCCTTACTGATTACTGCACCGCCCATCCGGACTTCTGTGCCATCCTGCTTCGCTACTTCAATCCCATCGGCGCACACGAAAGTGGTCTGCTGGGCGATGATCCCAACGGCATCCCCAATAACCTGATGCCCTACATCGGTAGAGTTGCGGCAGGCCAGTTGGAGAAACTGACCATCTTCGGCGGCGATTATGATACCCCCGACGGTACCTGCCAGAGAGACTACCTCCATGTGGTAGACCTGGCCATCGGCCACCTGAAGGCGCTGGAATACGCTGAAAACCACGACGGTGTGGAAGCCATCAATCTTGGCACCGGCAATGGTATCTCGGTCCTGGAGCTTGTGACGGCCTTTGAAAAGGCAAACGATATGAAGCTGCCTTATGTGATCGGGCCCCGCCGTGGCGGTGACTTGCCTGCCTTCTGGGCTGATGCTACCAAGGCAAAGAAACTGCTTGGTTGGGAAGCAACCCATACCGTGGAAGATATGTGCAAAAGCAGCTGGGAGTTTGCTAGAAAAAGTGACGAGGTTACTACAGAGTAAAGGAAACATAAGATATGGATTCAATTTTAGTCTTCTGGAATCAAATGACGGCTAATCCGCTGCTGTTGATTGCCGTATCCCTTACACTGGGTGTAATTCTGGTCAATGGATAGACGGATGCTCCTAATGCCATTGCTACCTGTGTGGTAACCAGATGCATGCCGCCAAAAGCAGCTATTTTGATGGCCGCACTATTTAATTTCCTTGGAGTATTCGTCATGACACTCCTTAATGCCACTGTTGCGCAGACCATAACGAAAATGGTGGATTTCGGAGCTGATCCGGATCTGGCGATCATCGCCTTGTGTGCACCATATTCAACATACTGCATTGTGCTTTACCTCTAACAGTATTATAATTTTCCCAAATATAGCCGTCAACATCTTTATACAATCTTAACACCGCCCGCATGAGCCTTAACACCCCCTTTATACCTTTTCTGATAGGATTACAGTAAGAAAAGTGTTGGGAGGTATCGCCATGTGGGCGGTTTTACATAAACGGAAGCTCAGCTCATCCCGGATCATTCTCTTTGGCTTTGCCGGAGTGATCCTTGTGGGCACGATGCTTTTAATGCTGCCTTTTGCCACAAAAACAGGACAAGGCGCGCCCTTTGGAGATGCTTTGTTTACAGCTACTTCTGCCGTCTGTGTGACAGGTCTGATCGTGCAGGATACGGCAAGCTACTGGTCAGCCTTTGGACAGTCCGTAATCCTGCTGATGATCCAAATAGGCGGCATGGGCGTGATCACGGTTGCAGCAGCCATCACCATGGCCTCCGGCAGGAAGATCTCCCTGATGCAGCGAAGCACCATGCAGGATGCCATTTCTGCACCCCAGGTAGGTGGCATCGTCCGCTTCACCGGTTTTATCCTAAAGGGCATTTTACTCTTTGAACTTCTGGGTGCATTAGTGCTGATGACGGTGTTTATCCCGGAATTCGGACTGAAAGGCATTTGGTTGGCAGTATTTCATTCCATCTCCGCATTCTGCAACGCAGGCTTTGACCTGATGGGCACGAAAAGCCCCTATTCTTCCTTGACTTCTTACGCGGATCATCCGGTGGTGAACATCACCATTATGCTGCTGATCGTCATTGGCGGTATCGGCTTTCTCACTTGGCAGGATATTCGTCAGAACGGCATCCACTGGGGGCGTTACCGAATGCAAAGCAAGGTGATCCTTGCTACTACCGGTATTCTGTTGCTCATCCCGGCAATATATTTCTTCTTTTTCGAGTTCTCAGCAGAGCCGATGGAAAGGCGTATTCTGCTGTCCCTGTTCCAGTCGGTGACGCCCAGAACCGCAGGCTTTAATACCGCAGATCTAACAGCACTCAGCGAGACCGGTCAGACCCTTACTATCGGATTGATGCTCATTGGCGGCAGCCCCGGCTCCACGGCAGGCGGCATGAAGACCACCACAGCGGCGGTGCTGATTGCCTGCGCTATTGCCATCTTCCGCAGACGGGAAAACGGACGCTTCTTCGGCAGACGAATCGCGGATGATACTGTAAAAAACGCACTGACCGTGTTTCTGATGTACATTTCTCTGTTTTTGCTGGGCGGTATGATCATCAGCCGGGTAGAGAATCTGCCGATCCTGACTTGTCTGTTTGAAACAGCATCGGCTATCGGTACAGTTGGTCTGACACTGGGCATCACACCGGGCTTGCATCTCATTTCCAAGCTGATCCTCATCAGCCTGATGTTCCTTGGAAGAATCGGTGGCTTGACACTGATCTTCGCCACGTTGTCCGCAAATAAAAATACCCTCTCCAAGCTTCCCCTGGAGAAGATAACTGTTGGTTAGGAGGAGTCGCTATGAAATCCATTCTTTTAATTGGCCTTGGCCGTTTCGGAAAGCACATTGCCATGAAACTCCGGGAACTGAACCATCAGGTCATGGCAGTAGACCACAAGGAGGAGCTGGTACAGGAGATCCTTCCCTATGTGACCAATGCCCAGATCGGTGACAGCACCAATGAAGCGTTTCTGCGGAGCTTGGGAGTGGACAATTACGATGTCTGCATCGTAGGTATCGGCAATAACTTCCAAAACAGCCTGCAGACCACAAGCCTGCTGAAGGAATTGGGCGCCAAGCTGGTAGTGTCCCGTGCCGCAACGGATGTACAGGAGAAGTTCCTCCTGAGAAACGGTGCGGATGAGGTGGTGTATCCGGAAAAGCAGCTGGCAAGATGGGCAGCCATCCGGTACAGCGCCGATCATGTGCTGGATTACATCGAGCTGGACAGTGAGAACGCTATCTTTGAAGTAACGATCCCACAGAGTTGGATGGGAAAGACCGTAGGACAGCTGGATATCCGTAAGAAGTTCAATATCAATATCTTAGGAACAAAGTGTGGAAGCAAGCTGGATTCCTTCATCACCCCTGATACCCTGCTGTGCGAGGGGAAATCCCTGATGGTGATGGGAAGATTTAAGGACATTCAGAAATGCTTCCGGATTTAAGATCGCTGTTATGAAAGTTATATGGATCATACTGGCTGTGCTGAGTTTTATAGGCGGTCAGGTATATCTGTTCTACTTGCTTCGCAAGCTTGATAAGTTTTTAGAACGCAGGCCAAGCAATGAACCGACCTTTACTTACGATGACAGTTGTAGATATCCGGAGGATGTGATAGAATGAAGAAAAATGACACAGGAGGGCTCAGTATGGCAGAGCATATTCTTGTAGGTCTTTCTTCTGCTCCGTCCAATGCCCGGATCATCCGCACGGCGGCAACGATGGCAGAAGCCTTCGGCGGCACCTTTACCGCGCTGTTTGTCCGTACACCCAATTATGAGGCAATGTCGGAAGAGAACAAGGAGCGCCTGCGGCAGAACACTGCACTAGCGCAGGAGCTGGGAGCAACCATTGAAACAGTCTTTGGTGACGATGTATCTTATCAGATCGCGGAGTACGCAAGACTGTCCGGTGTAACCAAGATCGTGGTAGGACGAAGTGCTGTTTCCAAACGTAAGCTCTTTGGTAAACCCACACTGACGGAAAAGCTGACCCAAATCGCACCGAATATTGATATCCACATCATACCCGATGCCAGTACAGATCCTGCCTATCGGCAAAAGAAAGCCCGAAAGAAGGTCGATTTGAGGACCACACTTCGGGACTGGGGCATCTCTGCTGGTATTTTGGCACTTGCCAGTGGGTTAGCCTTCCTGTTTTCTAAGGTTGGCTTTAGCGAAGCAAATATCATTGCCATCTACCTGCTGGCAGTGCTGCTCACGGCAATGGTCACTTCCACCCGGTCAAGCTATGTACTGTCAGCCATTGGAAGTGTCCTGGTATTTAATTTCTTCTTTACTTATCCGCAATTTTCTCTGCGTGTGTATGCAGACGGTGCGCCGCTGACCTTTCTCATTATGCTGATCGCATCTCTAACTGTCGGCACTATGACAGACCGGATGAAAGGACAGACAAAGCAATCCACCCAGGCAGCCTACCGCACCAATCTGCTGTTGGAAACCAATCTGCTTTTGCAGAAAGCCCAGTCAGACGGGGAGGTCCTGCAGGCTTGCCGCACACAGGTATCCAAGCTGCTGGGCAGAACAGCAGCTGTGCTGCCCGGTGTTGTTGCCAGTGCCAATAAAGACACGCAGAGATATCCCATCAAGGTGCAGGACCGAATCTATGGAACGGTCGTTATTGAGGGTGCGGAACCTCTGGAAGCATTTGAGAACAGTGTGTTGCTGTCCATCCTTGGCGAGTGTGCCTTAACACTGGAGAACAGCCGAAATACCAAGGAAAAAGAAGCGGCTAAGCTGCAAGCGGAGAACGAAAAACTGCGGGCAAATCTGCTGCGCTCCATTTCACACGACTTGCGCACACCGCTGACATCTATCTCCGGCAACGCCGGCATGCTGCTTTCCGATTTGGAAAAGCTGGATACGGAGACGGTTCGGCAGATGTGCGGAGATATCTATGACGATTCCGCATGGCTGACCAATTTGGTTGAGAATCTGCTGGCGGTCACCAAGATCGAAGAAGGCAGGATGAGGCTTCAAAAACAACCTCATTTGGTAGAAGAGATCGTCTCGGAGGCTTTGCAGCACATCAGCAGAAAGCAGACAGAGCATATCGTTACCGTTCATCACGAAAACGAGCTGCTCCTTGCCAAGTGCGATGCCCGGCTGATCATCCAGGTCATTATCAATCTGGTGGACAACGCCATCAAGTATACACCTGCCGGCTCACACATTACCATTACCACCAAGCAGAACGAGCAGCACACCGAGATTTCCGTTGCTGATAACGGCGCTGGTATTCCGGACAGCGAAAAGGAAAAAGTATTCCAGATGTTCTACAGCGGCAGCAATCCCATTGCTGACTGCCGCAGAAGTCTGGGTCTGGGCCTCAGCCTTTGCAAGTCTATCATCACTGCCCACGGCGGTGAGATCACCGTATCCGACAACACACCAACGGGCACAATCTTTACATTTACCATTCCATCCGGGGAGGTGGAAGTCCATGAATAATCCAAAGATCTTAGTGGTGGAGGACGATTCTACTGTCCGCAACCTGATCACCACTACTTTAAAATCCAATAACTATGCCTACATAACCGTTCCCACCGGTGAAGCAGCCATTACTGCAGCAACCACCCAGCAGCCGGATATTGTGTTTCTGGATCTGGGCTTACCGGATCTGGACGGCGTAGAAGTCATTAAGCGCATTCGTTCCTGGTCCCAGATGCCCATTATCGTTATCTCCGCCCGGAGCGAGGATGCTGATAAGGTTGCCGCGCTGGATGCCGGTGCAGATGATTATCTGACGAAGCCTTTTTCTGTTACGGAACTGCTGGCTCGTCTCCGGGTCGCGCAACGCCGAATTGCTACAATTGAGAGCAAGCCCGGTGATTCTGTGTTCCGCAACGGTAAATTGACGGTGGATTACGCCGCAGGCTGTGCTTCCTTAAACGGTGAGGAGCTGAAGCTGACACCCACAGAGTATAAGCTTCTGTGCCTGCTTGCAAAGGATGCGGGAAAGGTGCTGACTCACACTTATCTAACCAATAAGATCTGGGGCAGCGCCTGGGAAAGCGATATGGCATCTTTGCGGGTACATATGGCAACCTTGCGCAAAAAGCTGGAAAAGGATGCTCAGACCCAGTATATCCAAACCCATATCGGCATCGGCTACCGGATGCTGAAGGTGGAATAAGGAAAGTTACACGGACCACCTTGGGTTTGAGGTGGTCCGTTGATTATTTACACTTTATCTTCAAAAGTGATCTGTGTTTTGATATAATAAATATGAAAGGGGTGAACCGCTATGAAAATCCAATTTATCGGAGCGACCCATGAGGTGACGGGCAGCTGTACATTGCTGGAGGTGTGTGGTAAGAAGTACCTGGTGGACTGCGGCATGGAGCAGGGCATCGATGTGTTTGAGAATGTGCCGATTCCCGTGCCTGCCAATACCATCGAAGCGGTCTTTCTGACACACGCTCACATTGACCATTCCGGTATGCTGCCAAAACTGTATAAGGACGGCTTCCGGGGCAGTATTTATGCAACCACTACTACCTGCGATCTGTGCAACATTATGCTGCGGGATTCTGCCCATATTCAGGAATCCGAAGCGGAGTGGCAGAACCGGAAAGCACAGCGTGCCGGTGATGAATTGGTTGTACCGGTATACACCGTGGCAGATGCAATCGGTGCTATCTCCCGTTTTCGTCCCTGCGAATACGGTCAGGTGATCCAGGCGGAGGAAGGAATCGTTGTCCGCTTTTCTGATATTGGACACCTGCTGGGTTCTGCCTGCATCGAACTATGGCTGACCGAGGACGGCGTTACAAAGAAAATCGTGTTCAGCGGTGATGTGGGCAACACCGATCAGCCACTGATCAAGGATCCTTTGCCGGTGGAAGAAACGGACTACCTTGTTCTGGAATCCACCTATGGCAACCGTCTCCATGAAAAGCCCGGCAACACAGTGGGAGAACTTGCGGATGTACTACAGCGGACCTTTGACCGGGGCGGCAATGTGGTGATTCCGTCGTTTGCTGTGGGAAGAACGCAAGAGATGCTGTATGCCATTCGGCAGATCAAGCAGGAAGGTATGGTCAGAGGTCACGACGGATTCCCGGTCTATGTGGATAGCCCTCTGGCTGTGGAAGCTACCGGTATCTTCCTGCAATGTGATCAAAGCTGTTTTGACGAAGAAACCGCTGCTTTGGTAAGGCAAGGCATCAACCCTATTTGGTTTGACGATATATGCCTGTCGGTGACTTCCGACGAATCCAAGCAGATCAACTTTGACAAGCGCCCCAAGGTGATCCTTTCTGCCAGCGGTATGTGCGAGGCAGGCCGTATTCGTCATCACCTCAAGCACAACCTTTGGGGAGAGGAAAACACCATTCTGTTTGTAGGCTATCAGGCGGAGGGTTCTCTCGGCAGAAAGCTTCAGGACGGCGTACGGTACGTCCGTCTGTTTGGTGAGGATATCACTGTCAATGCGGAGATCGCCGCGCTCCACGGCACCAGCGGTCACGCAGACCAGGCAGGCTTGATCCAATGGCTTGCCGGATTCAAGGAAAAGCCTCAGATGGTTTTTGTTAATCATGGCGATGATACTGCCTGTATGATCTTTCAGAAACTGCTGACCCAGATGGGCTACCACGCAGATGCACCCTACAGCGGTGCGGAGTATGATTTAACGACAGGCAGAATGACGGTATTTGCAGACTCCAAGCCTGTTCGCCGGGAAGAGATGACAAAGGGATCTGCCAGAGCACGGGCGGTCTATGGTGATCTGTTGTCAGCTGCAGAAGCGCTCCTTGCCTTTGTAAAAACCTGCAAAGGCAGAACCAATAAGGACAACGCAAAGCTTGCCTCTCAGATCCGGAATTTGATTGAAAAGTGGAAATAACAAAAAGCTGGCTTGCTTATTTGCAAGTCAGCTTTTTGATTGCCGCATTTTATTGGTAGGGGCATTTTTGTGCAATATAGTGAGTTGAATTATCGGCAATAAACATTTAACAACTATAAAATACGCATTGATATTTTGCCGATAATGTGGTATAATAACGGCAAGAAAACTCGCCGGGAGGTAACTATGGAATATATTTCTGTTGCGAAAATGGCTGAAAAATGGGGGCTTTCTGAACGAAGTGTGCGGAATTACTGCGCCCATGGCAGAATTCGTGACGCCAAGCTTATCGGCAAAACTTGGTACATTCCGGAGGATGCACAGAAACCTGAACGTTCGAACAAGAAAAACAATGCACCGACATTGCTGCAGATTCTGAAAGAGCAGAAAGCAGCAAAGATGACCGGTGGCATCTACCATAAGGTGCAGATTGATCTGACCTATAACTCCAACCATATCGAGGGCAGCCGGCTTACCCGCGATCAGACCCGATATATCTTTGAGACCAATACTATTAGTTTTGAGAATGAGTCTGTAAATGTAGATGATGTGATTGAGACATCCAACCACTTTCGCTGCATCGATATGGTGATTGACGGAGCAGGGACTACGCTCTCTGAAAAGTTTATCAAAAACCTACACGCAGTTCTGAAAATCGGTACCAGTGATAGCCACAAGGATTGGTTTGCGGTAGGGGAGTATAAGAAATTGCCCAACGAGGTAGGCGGTAACGATACCACACTGCCGGAGGATGTTGCCGATGAGATGCGCAAGCTACTTGCGGACTACAATGCGTTACCCCAAAAGACCTTTGAGGACATCGTAGCCTTTCACGTAGCATTTGAGCGCATTCATCCCTTCCAGGATGGAAACGGGCGCGTAGGCCGCCTGATCCTCTTTAAGGAGTGCCTGAAGTATAACATCGTGCCATTCATCATCGAGGATAACCTAAAGTTGTTCTACTACCGTGGTCTCAAAGAATGGGACCGCGAAAAAGGCTTCCTGATGGACACCTGCCTCACCGCCCAGGACCGCTTTAAGGCGCATTTGGATTACTTTAGAATTGTATACAGATAAGAAGATGCTCCCCCGTCTTACAAAAATTGATAGGACGGGGGAGCAGTGTTTAGGTGCATTCTGCATTAAGCATCACCAAAAGGCAACTGTGGTAGCGCCATCCATTTAGCTATTATATGGCACTTTTTCATATGTGAGAAATGTGATGTCATTACAGAACGGTGTCAAAAGCGGTGATATAATGAGGCTACAAAGAAAAAAGGAGGACGTAAATATGTCTGCTATCAATATCAATAAAAACAATTTTCAAAGTGAAGTGTTGAATTCTGAAAAGAAAGTTCTTCTGGACTTTTGGGCTCCCTGGTGCGGCCCCTGCCGTATGGTAGTACCGATTGTGGAAGAGATCGCTGATGAGCGTCCCGACATCAAGGTCGGAAAGATCAATGTGGATGAAGAAGTAGAGCTGGCGAGTCAGTTCGGCATTATGAGCATTCCTACTTTGGTAGTGATTGAAAACGGTAATATCGTAAATCAGGCAATGGGAGCAAGGCCCAAGGATGCAATTCTTGCGATGCTTTAAGGAGGTGCAATTATGGGATTCTTTGATTTTTTGAAACAACCCGATGTGAATCAGGGTGTAGCAAATTATTACAACACCCCCGGTGCAGTGCTGATAGATGTACGTACCCCGCAAGAATACAGCGAAGGTCATATCCCGGAAAGTAAAAACGTTCCGCTGCAGACCCTTGACAAAGTAAGGTCTGTCGTGGAAAATAAAGATACGGAGTTGTTTGTTTATTGTTATTCCGGTACGAGAAGCCGTCAGGCTGCGACGGTACTCGGACAGATGGGATATACTAAGGTTCATAACATCGGCGGTATATCTTCTTATCGCGGAAAGGTGGAACGGTAATTATGAAAGTTGTGATCGTAGGCGGTGTGGCAGGCGGTGCCACTGCTGCAGCAAGAATCCGCAGATTGGACGAGCAGGCTGAAATCGTTGTGTTTGAGCGCTCAGGCTATATTTCCTATGCCAACTGCGGCCTGCCTTATTATATCGGCGGTGTGATCGAAGACCCCGAGGATCTGACCCTTCAGACCCCGGAGAGCTTCTTCTCCCGGTTCCGTATTCACATAAAAGTACATCATGAAGTAACCGCCATCCATTCGGACCAAAAGACTGTTTCTGTAAAAAATTTAGAAACCGGCGAGGAATTTGAAGAAAGCTATGACAAGCTGCTTCTTTCTCCCGGCGCAAAGCCTGTATGGCCTGGCCTCCCGGGAATGGACAGCGACAAGCTGTTTACTTTGCGCACCGTAGAGGATACCTTCCGGATCAAGGAATTTGTGGATGAGCATAAGCCAAAATCCGCTGTGATGGTGGGCGGTGGCTTTATCGGTTTGGAAGCAGCAGAAAACTTAAGGGAGCTTGGCATAGATGTGACCATCGTTCAGCGGCCTAAACAGCTGATGAATCCCTTTGATGCAGATATGGCTTCCTTTATCCACAGCGAAGTCCGTAAGCACGGCGTGAAGCTGGCGCTGGGCTACAGTGTGGAAGGTTTTGAAGAAAAGGACGATGGCATCAATGTGCTGCTGAAAGATCAGCCAGCTATCCACGGGGATATGGTGGTATTGGCCATCGGTGTTACCCCGGAATCCCAGCTTGCAAAGGATGCCGGCCTGGCGCTTGGTATCAAGGGCAGCATTTTGGTCAATGACCGGATGGAAACATCAAACCCCGACATCTACGCCGTAGGAGATGCAGTGCAGGTAAGGCACTATGTCACAGGCCGTGATGCTCTGATCGCGCTGGCAGGCCCTGCCAACAAGCAGGGACGGATTGCAGCAGACAATATCTGCGGCGGCGACAGTCGGTACTTAGGCAGCCAGGGCAGCTCCGTAATCAAGATTTTTGATATGACCGCAGCCACCACCGGCATTAACGAAACCAACGCCAGAAAAGCCGGACTGGATGTGGACACGGTTATTCTCTCGCCAATGAGCCACGCCGGTTATTACCCCGGCGGCAAGCTGATGACCATGAAAGTGGTTTTCGAAAAGGAAAGCTACCGCCTTTTAGGTGCCCAGATCGTGGGCTACGACGGCGTTGACAAGCGTATCGATGTGCTGGCTACAGCCATCCATGCAGGACTGAAAGCAACCGATCTGAAGGACCTGGACCTTGCTTATGCACCGCCCTATTCTTCTGCCAAGGACCCGGTGAATATGGCAGGCTTTATGATCGACAACATTTCCAAGGGTCTGAAGCAGTGGCATCTGGAGGATGCAGCAAAGCTGCCCAGGGACGGAAGTGTGACCTTGCTGGATACCCGTACCGCACAGGAATATAGCCGTGGACATATCAAAGGCTTTAAAAACATCCCGGTAGATGAGCTGCGGGAGCGGATCGGTGAGATCGAACCCGGAAAGAGAGTCTATGTAATATGCCAGAGCGGTCTGCGCAGTTACATTGCCACCCGAATCTTAGAAGGGTACGGCTTTGAAGCCTACAACTTTGCCGGAGGTTTCCGATTCTATGATGCGGTCATGAACGACAGGGCTCTGATCGAAACCGCCTATGCGTGCGGTATGGATCAGTAAACAACAGAGCAACAGCCACGCTTTCTGAAGCAAGGAAGCGTGGCTGTTTTCACAATGTGATGACATCACAGAAAAACTGTTAGCAATAGGTTATACTATGGGTGTAATCAAAAACAACCAATCAACGGAAAGGTGGTATATATTATGAAATTGAATGGAAAGTCTATCGTTGTGACCGGCGCTTCTTCCGGTATGGGAAAGGCGATCGTAGAGCGATTTGCTCAGGAAGGCGCGAATATTATCGCGGTTGCCCGCCGCAAAGAGCGGCTGGATGAATTGGCAGCATCTTTGAAGGAGGCGCCAGGAAAGGTTGTCCCCTTTGTTGGCGATGTTTCCAAAGAGGAAACGATGGTGTCTGCCATTGACCTGGCGGTAAAAGAATTTGGCCGCTTGGATGTTTTGGTCAACAACGCCGGTATTATGGACGATATGAGTCCCATCGGCGATGTAAAGAACGAGAAGATCGACCAGGTATTTGCCGTCAATGTTTACGGCCCAATGTACTCCATGCGCAAAGCGGTCCGGGTATTCCTGGAGCAGGGAGGCGGCGGCAATATTATCAATGTGGCATCCTTTGGTGCATTGCGGACGGCAGCCGGTGCTGTATACGGCGCGTCTAAGGCGGCACTGGTATCCCTGACGAAAAACACAGCCTATATGTATATGCCTAATGGGATCCGCTGCAATGCCATCGCGCCCGGAGGCATCGCAACCGAGATCAGCACCTCCATGGGTATGCCCAATATGAACGGCTATAACCGGATCAAAAATGTTATGGCGACCGCACCTGCTCCCGGAAGTCCGGAGCAGATCGCATCGGCAGCGTTATTCCTGGCCAGTGATGATTCCGGCTATGTAAACGGTGATGTGCTGGTGGTGGACGGCGGTTGGGCCGCAGGCTGATCATCATAAAGAAACGAAAAACCGTCCGCCGATGCAGCTGCATCGGCGGACATATCATTATTGGTCGCTTAATTCTTCCAGCTTTTCTGTGTCGGTAATTTCCACGACACCACGGGATCGTTTGACAATTTGTCAGTTCCTTTGATTTTGTGTGATATCATCACGGAAAGGAAATAATAAATGCGGTATACTATGGCCAGTAATGAAGGAGGGCGTAAAAATGAAAATTAATGATTGGCTCCGTCCACTGTTGTTTGCCATAGGCGGTGCGCTTGTGGGACTTGGATATTATTATGCCGTTGGTTGTTCAACGGGCAGCTGTCCGATCACATCAAATCCCATTATTACTATGATCTATATGGGAGTTATAGGACTATTGCTCTCGGAACTTTTCGGAAAGGGGTGTGACGGTAAATGCAATATGTGATCGCATTTCTTGAAGGGATCATAACCTTCATTTCACCATGCCTGCTCCCAATGCTGCCGATCTATATCTCCTATTTTGCAGGCGGTGGTGAACGGACTACGAGCAAAACGCTGAAAGGAGCGTTCGGCTTCGTTACCGGCTTCACCGTGGTGTTCGTGATGCTCGGAGCGCTGGCGGGAACGGTAGGAAGCTTCTTAAGAGAGTATCAGACTGCCGTTAATATTGTCTCAGGCCTTATCGTAGTGTTCTTCGGTCTGAGCTTCCTTGGTGTGTTCAAATTAAACCTATTCCGAGGTGGAGGCAAGTTGGTTAAAACCGACAACATAGGATTCTTCCCAGCTCTGCTTTTCGGCATGGTATTCTCCGTCGGTTGGACGCCTTGCGTGGGAGCGTTTCTCGGTTCGGCACTGATGCTTGCATCCCAACAGGCCCATATCGTAGAGGGAATGCTGATGCTTTTGGCATATTCGCTGGGACTTGGCATACCGTTTGTTCTCAGCGCGGTGCTGATTGATTATCTGAAATCGGCATTCAACTGTATCAAGAAAAACTACAAGGTTATCAATATCGTCAGCGGCAGTTTGCTCGTTGTAATCGGTATTCTGATGGCAACGGGAATGCTCGGACGGTTTCTGAGTCTTCTCGGGTAAGGAGGAACTATGAGCAAGAAGAAAAACATAATTATACTTGTGTTGGTGTTCGTTCTTTTGATCGGCGGTGCTTCGGTGCTTTATACGCAGCTTAGCAAAAATGATGCTCCCGACGGGCTGCTGGTTCAGGGAGATCAAAATAAGAATGATAACGAAAGTCAAAGCGACAGCTCGGGTACAGGTGACATGGAACAACAACTGACCAAGGCCCCCGATTTCACTGTTTATGATGGATCGGGGAATAAAGTCAATCTGTCTGATTATATTGGGAAGCCGATCGTGCTGAATTTCTGGGCAAGCTGGTGCGGCCCTTGCCAAAGCGAGATGCCTGATTTCTACGAAAAATATCTGGAGTTTGGCGATGAGATCCATTTCTTAATGGTCAATATGACCGGCGGCCGCGAAACACTAAGCTCCGCAAAAGCGTTTATTTCAAAGAAAGGATATACTTTCCCTGTGTTCTATGATACAGACTCCGATGCGGCAATCACCTATAGTGTGTATTCGCTGCCCACCACATACTTTATCGATGCTGAAGGATATCTTGTTGCACAGGCAACCGGAGCTATATCTGCAGATACGCTCCAGCGTGGAATTGACATGATTAAATGAAACAAAAAGGGCTGGGAACAATAGACTGCTCCTGTAAAAACGGACAATAGACAAAAGGCCCCCTGATGTAGGATAATAACTACATCAGGGGGTATTGTTATGCAACAAAGAAAATATACACATTTTAGAGAGATCGAGCCTCAGATCATAGCTATGCGAGA
>JAGASJ010000071.1 GCA_017621795.1 Oscillospiraceae bacterium
ATGATACGCTCACGGTTTATCCCGCAGTGTATAAAAGCTGTACCATAGATTCCGTGGGCGACCACCGCATTGCTATGGCCGCCGCCATTGCCGCAACAGTGGCAGACGGTCCTGTGCGCATTCTTGGAGCGCAATGTGTATGCAAATCCTATAAGAAGTTTTGGGAAGACTATCAATTATTGGGAGGTCACTATGAGTAGTGTATACGGTGAATATTTAAAGCTGTCTGTATTCGGTCAGTCCCACGGTGCCGCCATCGGTATGACACTGGACGGTGTACCTGCCGGTCTCCCCGTAGACCATGATGCGCTCAACGCCTTTATGAAGCGCAGAGCTCCCGGCAGACAAGCATATAGTACCCCCAGGAGCGAAGCAGACTGTCCTGAGTTTTTATCGGGCCTTGTAAACGACCATACCTGTGGTGCCCCTATTGCCGCCATTATCCGGAATACCAATACCAGATCCAAGGATTATTCCAATTTGTTCGACTGTCCCCGCCCAGGACATGCAGATTATACGGCACAGATCAAATATAAAGGCTATCAGGATGTAGCCGGTGGCGGTCATTTTTCCGGAAGACTAACTGCTCCCCTGTGCATTGCAGGCGGTCTATGTTTACAATGGCTGAGTATGCAGGGTATTACTGTTGCAGGTCATATTTGCAGTATTGCAAACATATCAGACATCCCTGCACGGGCGAACCATGTGCAACCGAATCTACAATTTTCCGACCCCAATTTTCCGGTATTCAGCTCCGAGGCGGCAGAAAGGATGAAAAAAGCCATCTCTGACGCAAGAGCTGATGGAGACAGTGTGGGCGGCGTTATTGAATGTGTGATCCAAGGCGTACCTGCCGGTTTGGGCGGTCCGCTGTTTGGCGGTCTGGAGGGCAAAATTGCCCAGGCCATTTACGCAATTCCTGCCGTTAAGGCAGTGGACTTCGGTGCCGGCTTTGATGCTTGCGAAATGCGCGGAAGTCAACATAACGATGCCTACACCATAGATCGCAACACCGTGCGCACTGTCACAAACAACGCTGGCGGTATTTTAGGCGGCATTTCAACCGGTATGCCCATCGTTTTCCGCGTAGGCATAAAGCCAACACCGTCTATTGCCAAGCTGCAGCAAACCATCAGCATTTCTTCTATGGAAGAAAGAACTTTAACAGTAGAAGGACGCCACGACCCCTGCATTGTGCCCCGCGCCGTGCCGGTTGTAGAGGCTGTCGCCGCAATCACCATATTCGACGCCTTACTTGGCAACCAATAAAAAGAGGGATATATTATGGAACTTAATGAAATCAGAACACAAATTGACCACGTTGATCAGCAGCTTGTTCAGTTATTTGTGGAACGGATGAACCTTTCCGCGAAGGTCGCTCAGTACAAAAAAGAAAACAATTTGCCCATTTATGTTCCGTCTCGGGAACGGCAGAAGCTTCAAGATGTTGCAGAGCTGGCCGGCAGCGGAATGGAAGAATACACCCGAGTATTATACTCTATGATCTTTGAGCTGAGCCGCAGTTACCAAAGCAAGCTGAACAACAAGTCCACGCCTCTGCACGATCAGATCGTTGACTCCATTGAACATACACCGAAGCTTTTCCCCCAAGCCCCTATGATCGCCTGTCAGGGCACAGAGGGCGCTTATGCCCAAATCGCCGCGGAAAAAATCTTTAAAGCGCCGATGATCATGTACTGCAAGAACTTTGACGGTGTATTTAACGCCATTGAAAAAGGACTTTGTCAGTATGGTATTTTGCCAATAGAAAACTCCACTGCCGGCTCTGTAAAAAAGGTATACGACCTGATGATTCGGCACAATTTTTCCATTGTTCGCACCTTCCGTTTGAAAATTGACCATCATCTGCTGGCCAATAAGGGCGCAAAAGTGGAAAATATTAAGGAGATCTATTCGCACGAGCAGGCCATCAACCAGTGCTCTACATTTTTAAACACCTTACCCGGTGTAAAGATCATCCCGGTAGAAAACACCGCTGTTGCCGCAAAATTTGTGGCTGAATCGGGCAGAACCGATATTGCCGCCATTTCCAGCCGAAACTGCCAGGAGCTTTACAACCTCACCTGTCTTTCCGATGGTATTCAGGATACAGGTAACAACCGTACCCGCTTTATTTGTATCAGCAAAAAATTGGAAATTTATCCCGGCTCTGATAAAACCAGCATTATGATGGTTTTGTCCCATAAGCCAGGCGCACTATATAAGGTGCTTGCAAGAATGTATGTTTTGGGCATCAACGTGCTGAAGCTGGAATCCCGTCCGATTCCCGACCGAGATTTTGAGTTTATGTTCTATTTTGATTTGGAAACCTCCATTTATTCGGAAGAATTTGTGCAGCTTATGTGCGAATTGGACGATCTGTGCGAGGAATTCAAGTACTTAGGAAGCTACACCGAGGTGGTTTGATGCAATGCGGCTTACTGGGCGCTAAGCTTGCCCACAGCTACTCTCCCCAAATCCATCAACTATTGGGAAGCTACAGCTACCGTCTTTTCGAGGTTCAGGAAGATCACATCCCGCAATTTCTGAAAAACACGGATCTCAAGGGGCTCAATGTGACCATCCCTTACAAAAAAACTGTGATCCCATATTGTCAGGAGCTTAGTCCACAGGCGCAAAAAATCGGTGCTGTCAACACCATTGTTCGCCGAGAGGACGGTACCCTGATCGGTCATAATACAGATTATTTTGGGTTTTTATCTATGGCCGTAAAATCAGGCTTATCCTTTGAAGGAAAAAAAGTGCTGGTTCTGGGCTCAGGCGGTGCATCCAATACAGTATGTACAGTTTTAAAGGAGCTGCATGCCAATTACGTGGTGATATCCCGCAATGGCGCAAACAATTACAGCAATTTACATCTGCATCAGGACTGTGCCATCATTGTGAACGCCACACCTGTGGGAATGTATCCCAATACCGGCGTCTCCCCTGTTGATCTTAAACTGTTTCCAAAATTGGAAGGGGTTTTAGACCTCATTTACAATCCGGCAAAAACAAAGCTTTTGCTGGATGCGGAAGACCGTCATCTGATCGCCATGAATGGGCTTTGGATGTTGGTTGCGCAGGCAAAAGAAAGTGCACAGTGGTTTACAGGCCACCATATCGACGATTCCCATATTGAACGAATCTACTCTATATTACAGACGCAAATGCAAAATATTATTTTGGTTGGAATGCCCGGCTGCGGCAAATCCTCTATTGGCAGAGCTTTGGCGGAGACTTTAGGCCGTTGCTTTGTGGATGCAGACGATGAAATTGCGAAAACAGCAGGAATGTCCATTCCCACAATTTTTGAACAGTCGGGCGAGGCAGGCTTCAGAGCAATAGAAACCCAGGTCCTCAGAGAGGTCACCGCAAAATCCGGCTTGGTTATTGCAACCGGCGGCGGCTGTGTCACACAAGGGGAAAACCTCCCCCTTCTCCGTCAAAACAGCACCGTTATATGGATTCAAAGAGCACTGGAAGACCTCCCTGTTGACGGCAGGCCACTGTCTCAGGCGAATAAGCTGAGCGAAATGTACAAAAAACGCCGTCCCCTTTATGAGACGGCGGCAGACTGGATGATCGAAAATAATGGCAGCATTCAAGATGCTGCAAACAGAATTTTGGAAAAGCTGACAGGAGATC
>JAGASJ010000004.1 GCA_017621795.1 Oscillospiraceae bacterium
ACGCTGACCGGCATCATCTACTACCATATACTTCTGAATCCAGGAGGCAGGAGAAGTTACGCCAAAGTCGTTGCCCCGGGTCTCCAGCACATAGTAGCCATCCTCAATAGCAAAGTAACAGTTGGTGCTGCTCTTTGTCCACATCAATGTTTCTGCACTCTTGTAGGCTCTGGGATTGGATACAGTCATAGTGCCTGCATTGAAGTTTACGTTGTACCAGGTATCGCCGTCGTGGAACTCATTCAAGTCAATACGGATATCCACATTGGTCGCGGCATCAAGGTTTGCCCAGTAACGGCTCCACTCGCCGCCGTGGGTATAGTTGGTATTGTTGTCAGATGCAGCCTGGGCATTGACAGTAAAGACCAGGTGGGTATAGCCTTCCTCCCACAGTGCCTTCAGATAATCTGCCTTCAGGCCGGAATTTGTGGGAACGGTAAACGCGCTGTCGCGGATCTCTGCACCATTGCTCCAGCTGTTTGCAGACAGCAGCTGCTCCACCAGCTCGATGGGTGCACCATCGGTTACCAAATACTGCTCTGCAGCCACATTGTACAGATACATCGCCTTCAGCATACTCAGCAGCTTATCGGCTGAGGTGCCCTTGGTCAGCATATTGTAAATGTAGGTGTAGGCGCTGTAATTTTCCAGTTTAAAGATCTCATTGTCACCATCGGAAACCACAACGGTATGCCCGTCATTATACTGCTGAGGCAGCAGGTCGCAAACATTGTAGTAGACCAGACTCATACCATTTACAGCAGTGGTACCGGCAGGCTGGGCCGTCTGCCCGTTGACGGTGACTGTGTAATCACCCAGCTTGCTTTCATTGAAGTAGAAACGAACATCTACCGCATCATTGAACACCAGAGATGCACCGTAGAACACCGATCTTGTGCCGGTTATGGTATGGGCATAGCCTGCGCCGATATTCTCGGCAGTAACAGCCTCTACCGCTTCCACGTTCATTGCCTGCGCATCGTGTGCATTCCACGCGGCGTACGCACAGTGATTCCACAAAGCATCACAAAGAGCGATCAGGGCGGCGTTACCGGGGTTTGCCTGTTTTACCTGTGCCAAATACCCCTCTACTGTCCAGTCGGTCTTTGTCTGCACCACGGCATCACCGTTGAGCAGTTCGATCTTCAGGTCCTCCCGTACTCTGTGAGAAGGCAGACTGGCTGTAAACACATAATAGTCGCCTTTACGGGTATACTGAGAAATTTCCTGCACGGACAGCGCATCGCCAACAGTGAAACGGAGCTTTACCTGATCCATATCCGCCCCATTGGCGCTGACCATACAGTTTACACCCAAAATACCGTTCAGGGTCAGACTGTACCCGTCGATAGAGGGTGTGGCTGTTACTGTTTGTGCACCGGCATAAACGGAGGTCATACCAAATACCATCACAACAGTAAGCAGCATTGCCAACATTTTTTTCATCGTTTCATTCCTCCTGTTTTTATCAGTGATTTCTATACGCTACGATTTTTACGCTTCTCCTCCTTCTTTTAAAATCATTGCGAGGTTTTCCGATAGAGGCAGGTCCCTGCCTGCCTCAAACGGAAAGCCAGTTATTCCATCAGGGGCTCAATTCTCACTGTCAGATTCGTAAATGCGGCCGCACTTGCCATCAAGGTGAAGTTTTCATTGGGTTTAAAGGTAGTTAAATCTACCTCAAATGTGTAGGAACCGTTTACGAAATTCTTAGCATTGACAGCGATTTCACCGTCGCTCCAATCATCGTCGCCGTACCAGATCTTTGCACTGCCCAGATTGCCGGTTAGGGTAACCTTCAGGGTGGTATATCCCTGTGCGATCAGATCCTGGGTGGTGGCAAGACGAAGCTTGTAGTCACTTGCGGCGCTCCAACGAATAGTCTGCTCATCTACATAGGTTATGGTCAAAGCGCTATTCCATCCGTTGCGGTTGCTGACCCAATCCAGCATTTTAAAGCGGGCCACGCCGGCTCTGTCCAAATGGAGACTGAATACCTGACGATCGTTAGATACATTGTTGTTCCAAGCCCAGCCGCCGTTTACATCACCAATGATGGTATTCACAGGACTGCCCCAGCCCCAAATCATGGACCGGGTGTTACTGCCCTTAGTAATGTAATCTGTGTACATCAGCCAGGTGCGCTGATCAGCATCGTCCTTCACCACATATTTCTTAAGCCACTGGGTCGAAGAAATGACGCCAAAATCATTGCCCCGGGTTTCCAAAACATAGTAGCCGTTTTCAATGGCAAAGTAGACATTGGTATTGCTCTTTGTCCAGCTCAGAGTCTCCGCGCTCTTATAAGCACGGGGATTGGATATGACCATAGAGCCTGCATTGAAATTTACATCATACCAGGTATCACCGTCGTGGAACTCATTTAAGTCAATACGAATATCCACATTGGTGCCAGCTTGGAAGGTTTCCCAGAAACGGCTCCAGGTGCCGCTATGGGTGAAGTTGGTATTGTTGTCGGCAGCGGCCTTGGCATTTACTGTAAATACCAGGTGGGTATATCCTGCATCCCACAGCTCCTTCATAGCCGCGCCCTTCAAGGAGGCATTTGCCGCCTTCATCAAGCTGTTGCTGCTTGATGACAGGGTGATTCCCGTCCAGCTATCGCCACTTAGAATATCCTTCGGCGAAACCGGATCCGGCAAGGTTGCCTGCACGGTGATTACCAAATCCTCTGTGACGTTTGCTACTGTATATACACCGTCTGTCCCAACTGTAACAGAACCGTTGACCAATACCACAAGGGGTATCGTCGGATCGTTGGCAGTTACCGTAAAGCTGTAGCTTTCTCCGTGAGCTACGCTGTCAGCACCGCTGACGGTGTAGTCCTCACTCTCCGGCTTGGTTACAGTGTAGGTATTGCGCACAATATTTTCCACCGTGACAACCAAGTCCTCCTGCACGTTTTCCACAGTGTAAACACCGCCCGTACCGTTAATAAGCTCCAAACCGTTGACCTTCACCAAGGCTTTGCTCTTGGTGTAGCCCTCGCTAAGCATTAGCGTGAATCTGTAGCTGCTACCGCTTACTGCTGTAGCTTCACCGCTGACGGTGTAGCCCTCACCGGAAGGCAGTGTCACATTGTAGGTTGACAGCACCATTGGCCGGACCGTAACGGTCATATCCGTAACCGGCGCACCCGCAACCAGCAAGGTAAAGAGATTTCCGTTCATTCTGGAAAGATCCACATTCGCCGTGTAGGTGTAATCATTGGCCATTGTCAGCTCATTTTTGCTGACACCGATTATGTACTTTTCAGCACCCCATTCATCGTTGCCGAAGTAAATGACGCTGTCGCCGATATGTCCGCTAAAGGTCACCTGCAAATGGGTATACCCTGAAGCGATCAGTTCATCGGTTGGGAAAAAGCGCAGTTTTTGATCCACAGCACCGCTGAAGGTAATGCTGTCCTCGCTGACTTTGGAGAAGCTGAATGTTCCCCAGGTGTTCCGATTGGAAATAAAGTTGGAAATTTTAAACCGGGCAACACCTGCTCTATCCAGCACCAGGCTGAACACTTCTCCAGGTTGATAACCATCGATCTGCACATTGTTTATGGCCATCCACTGGCCGATATTCATTGTGCTGACCGGACTGCCCCAGCCCCAAATCACAGACCGGGTGTTGTCGCCCTGCTTAATGTAGTCTGTGTACACAAGCCAGGTGCGCTGTCCGGCTTCATCCTCCACCACATACTTTTGGAGCCACTGTGTGGGAGAGGTCACGCCAAAGTCATTGCCGCGAGTCTCCAAAACATAGTAACCATCCTCAATAGCAAAATAGGTGGTGGAATTGTCCTTGACCCAACTCAAGGTTTCGGCACTTCTGTATGCACGGGGATTCGATACCGTCATTGCGCCTGCATTGAATTTCAAATCAAACCAGGTATTGCCGTTGTGAAATTCATTTAGGTCAATACGAAGGTCTACATTCTTTCCAGGCTCAAAGTTTGCCCAATATCGGGTCCACTCCCCGCCGTGGGTAAAGTTGGTATTGTTGTCGGCGGCAGCCTTGGCGTTTACTGTAAACACCAGGTGGGTATAACCTGCATCCCACAAGTCTTTGAAATACGCCGCCTTCAGCACACTGTTTGCCGACACCGTAAGGCCGTTTCCTTCATAGGCCGCAGACGCAGTGCCCCAGCTTGCCGCATCCAAAATTTTCTGTGCACCGGTCAGTGCAGGCAGACCGGAGACCTTCACCGTTACCTGTACATCCGATGTAATATTAGAGATGGTGTATACGCCGTTTTCAGCAGAGAGTTTCTTTCCGTCCGCCATGACAGTAAGCTTGTAGGACGGACTGTCTGCCGTCACGGCAAATTGTACACGCTCTCCGTGCAAAACAGTCTGTGCACCGGAGGGACTGATTCTATATCCTCTGCCGGTAGTGAAGTTTACGGTATAGGTGTTTATGGCTACACCGGACACCGTGATCTCCTGAGGCTTTGTGACATTGGGGATCACATAGCTGCCGTTGCGGGGTGCAAGCTCCACACCGTTTGCTTTCACAACCGGTTGGCTCTTGCCGTAGCCTTCCTTCAGTGTCAATGTGAAGGTGTAATCCTTTCCATAGTAGGCAACAGGCTCACCACTCAGTGTGTAACCTGTGCCGGCAGGCAGAGAGACAGGGTATGAATTCAGTTCCACGCCCTTCACGGTCACAGTCAGATCTTCCGTAACATCGGCTGCCGTATAGTTCCCGCCGGCATCCGGCGTGACCACCTGACCGTTCACCTCTACTACAGGCTCACATTTGGTACAGCCCTCTGCTATTTCCAATGTAAAGGTGTAATCCATACCATAGCCAACCACCGGATTTCCCAGCACGGTATACAGGTCACTTTCAGGCACGGTAACGCCCAAGGTTTGATAGGTGACCTCGTTGGAATAATCGCTTTTTCCTGCCTTATTTACTGCCTGAACCTGGATTTTATAAGTACCCGGCACAGACAGTACGGAAAATGATGTATTTTCAGTAGAATACAGGTCATTTCCGTTTACATTGATGATATAGCTTTCTGCACTTTCTACCTGATCCCAATGCACGGACAGGTCCTCTGCCAGCCTGGTGACAGGTGCTTCCGGTGCAACAGCCGCTTGTTCCCGCGACTCCCTATTTACAAAAAACAGGACACCGACAACGATCACTGCAGCGAGCAGCAGCAATGCGAGCAAAAGATAAAGTTTCTTTTTCATGCTGTCCTCCTTACTCCTGCATTCTGATCATTAGTAGAAAATGAGATGATCCAAATCGAATTTACATCCCTCACGGCACCAAACTGCACCGTGAGACATCGCATCCCGGATAAACTGACGAAGCTCGATCTTCATCTGCGTTTCATCGGTTTCGTACTGCATATAGTTATACAGGTACATATACCTTGGCTGAAGCTTGACCACCTCAAGCCTTTGGATATATGTATCCTTCTGCTCCCGGGGCAGGTCACTTGCCTCCACTTCCCCGATTGCCTGATCCAAAAGTCCGATGGCTTTTTCCAGCAACGGTTTACTTGCGTATTTTAGTCCCGTACTTTGACTCCAGTTGTTTGCCTCCAGAGCATCGTACTCCGCAGTAATCATCAGCTCCACGTACTCCGTGACATAGTGATCTGCAATATCACCGAAATAATACTTATGGAATTCTGCAATCAATTCATTCATATCGTAATCGGGATTCCACAGAAGCTTACCCAACACATACCGTTCCAAAATAGACTGATAGATCGGGTATTCCTGATGGGTAGACTGCAACAGCACATATTCTACGCCAATTTGATTCGCTGTTGTCAACCGGTCATGCCAGGAAGGCAGAGTCCAGTACAGCCAGTACCACAGAGGGTGATGTGTTGTGTAATCCCAAAGCATAAACCGGTCTGTAATCGCACCCCACTCCCGCATATAGGCATCGCCATAAGTGGTATCGTTTTGCGCCGGATGCTCATAGCTGACAAAGCGATTGTTGTTGATGGGTGCCAGACGGACTACCACATTATCCCGCAGCTTACAGGACGTATCGATCACTTCATATTCCCCCGCCCCGTTCTTTTTCACCGGTGCATAAGAGGAATACTGATAAGCAAACATCACAATGCTCACTTCCCGTTGGATGCCTTCCTCCTCCACGAACTGCTCAATATTCTCTGCCAGTGCATTGAAAAAACGGATCATAATGCCGGCATCGGTATATTTCTTTGCGCCTTCTATGCACTTGGGGCACAGGCACGGACGGGTAAAATAGTCATTTTGACCGAACATATAGTAGTTATTCTCGTCTTCGTCACCCCGAATAACTTCCTTCATCCCCGCAACAGCCATACCCAGCGCGGTGGGCGTACCGTCCGGTGCCGTCAGGGAATAGCTACCGTCCTCGTTGATGCCGTCTGAGTAGCACAGATCTGCCGCATACTGGCAGTATACACCGGCACTGACCGGGTCGATGATGATCTTTGAGCCATCGTTGGAAAACGCATGGGTATACTTGGGGTCGATGGCCCCATCCACCACATAATTTTCCGTTTGTGCCCACGCCAGGGCGTTATGGGTCTCATAACCCTGCCACCACTTCATATTGCCGCCCATATCCTCGGAAATTTTCAGATATTCCGAGGTAAAGCGATGGTGAACCTGAAATTCGGGATCCCGATTATAGAAGGCATCCGCATCCAAATATACTCTGTAATGGAAGGCAGGAATCTCCGTTCTGTCGCAGGCGTATACAACAGCCTGGGCGTCCCGGGGCACATAGGTGCAGTCTGAAGTTAAGAACTTTACGCCTAAGTGATATTCCAGAAAATCCAAAACGCCGTATATCGTTCCGCGGTCGCTGCCGCCGCAGATCAGCAGGGCACTGCCCTTATTTTTCATTACAAAGCCGTCGGTACCCAGTGTGCTTGCATCCGCGGTCACTTCGGCAGACTCCAAAAAAGCCGTACGGCCTACAGAGATCACCTTGCTGTCGGTATATTCCCCATCGGCGGCATAAGGCATAGCCACGCCCGTGATCTGCTCTACATAGGTAATGAGCTGCTGGGCTGCATATTTTTCACTTTCCGTTGCCAAGGGAGAAAGAATCACACTATACTCTGCCACATTGCCCAAAACTGCATCAAAATCAATGCCCTGGGTGCGGGATGCGGCAGATACATTGGGGTTTATTTGCTCCGTGCGCCCATTCTTTTCTGCCTTTTCCTGATGGCAGGCAGTCATACCCACAGACAGCAAAAGCACACAGCAAAGGACGAATGTAAGAATCTTATTCATTTTTCTCATATTCAGCCCTCCACGATCACTGTGTATACTTCTGTTTTGATATTGCCCCGCAGATCGGTGGCAACGTAGCGGATCTTATAGGTGCCGGCAGTCAGATCCTTGATCTGCACCGCATCGATCTGTCCGTCCCCCCTGCTCAGCGTCTCTACGCCATAATCAGGACGCAGAAGCACAGCCTTCAAAGTGGTGGCTGTGGCATCCTCGGCCTTGGCGCCGGGAACGACCAGGGTGCCGCCTGCTTTTACGGTGGCAGGTACTTCACTGCTCAAGATGATTTTGGGGCTTTCACGATCTTCCACAGCAAAGCGGCATACCGTTTCCCTTTTGGCATTGGCCCGATCTGCTGTGACAATCTTCAGGGTATAGGTGCCCACATCTGTAAAGGTTACATCCGAGACGGTTTTCGGGTCTGCGTCCTGGCATACCACCGTTCCGTCTGCCAGGGTCATGGTGACAGTTACGGTTGCATCCGGAGCCAAAACATCATAAGCCGTGAGGCCGCTGAGCTTCAGTGTATCGCCCGCGGACACATAGGCGTGATTGACGATAAAATCTGTGGTATTCAGTGCCGGTGCAACAATATCGCCGTATTCAAAGGCAGACTGATAAAAATACTGATTGCTCACCTGTGCAATGATAAAAGAAGCGGTGCTTCCCTGCATCTTCAGGGGACAAATATCCAAATAAACACCATCTTTGAAGCCCGCAAAGGCTACGCCGTTTGCGTCCTGCTTTACATAGGTCTCAATTTTGGAGGCATTCATCAGTGCCTTATAATAATCGTGATATTCCAGGGTATAGGTATAGTAGGCCTTTCCCTCGTAGACCCCGGATGCAAAGGTCTGCGCCTGTTTCTTCATGGGAATCAGGGTGTTTTCACCGTTGAGATACAAGTAGGGTGTGGCACCTTGCAGGCCCATTACAGAAACGGTGATACAGGTGCCATTTTCGTCTGTCAGACGCAGCTGCATGCCGTCAAAATTCAGCTGCTCCTCCAGCACGGCAAACTGTACCGGCAGACTGGTAGCAGAGAGCTTATAGGGCAGGCGGACCTCCGGGTCAGACCTGCGCACAGTGATCATCGTGCCGGCATCGTTGGTGACCGCCACCGCACCTGCAGGTATGATCAATGCATCGCTGCCACTTACCACCTCCACGGGGCGCACGTGCAGGTCATAGAAACGACTGCCCCGCTGGGTCCTGTATTCTACCTTCAGCACAGTAGGCTCCTGGGGCAAAATTATGGTTGCATCCTGCTTTTTACCGCCTACATATACGGCGTAATCCAGCTGCTTTTGTGCCAAATGATCATAGACCGTTATTTCCGGGAAGGCAAATTCCGCCCCACACAACGCACTGCGGGGGAAATCCCCGGTAAATTCCACATAGTCCCGATTTACAGAAAGCTCCACCGCTGTCTGCTTTGTGCCGAAAAGGTCGGAAGCCGTTACAGAGATCTGCATCTCTTCCGTAACTTTCAGCTTGTCGCCCGGCTTCACTTCATTTCCATTTACGGTAATAACACAGTTCACCGTGCCGAAGCCGGATACTACAGGCTCCTGCACCGTGTAAAGCGTTCCCAGCTTCACCGTGGCGGCAGGATAGGAAACCGTTAGCTCCGGTTTCTCGATCACAGTCACCGTGATCTCTTTGTAAACAGGTACGCCGTACTGGTTGATCGCGTCATAGGAAACGGTATATTTACCCGTTTCGGTAGGGGTAAAGGTGTTACCCTGAAGGGGAACAGACTTTCCATCCCTGCTGACGGTGACGGCTGCATCCGTTATAAACCGCGAAGAAATGGTGGGAAGCGCACAGGGCATATCTTTTACCGCCGTCAGGCTGTTTCCCAAGCCTGCCAAGGTCAGGCCGTTGTCATCGCTGTAGCCCTCTGTAAGTGTGTGCATCTCTACGCCGCCAATGCTGTAGATCATCACATCACCACGGCCTGCAGTCACTGTCAGATCCAGATACACCTCGCCGGTGGTGAAGCCCGCAAAGGGATCGGCCAGCTTACTGCCCTGCAGGTTTGCCACCGGATACCAGCCCACGCCCGAGGTGGTGGGATAGCCCTCCTGAGGGGTACTTCCACCCTCCCAGCCTACCAGTTGATAATTGCCATAGCTGTATACGATCTGGGTTTGCGCATCATAGGTAAAGTTAAAGGACTGGACCCTTTCCGCAGGCCCATAAGTCTTTTTGCTGTTGTCATAAGAAGCTGAACGCCAATAGCTGTGGAAGGTGGTATCCCACGCCACCGCCTCTGCAGTCAGCGCGCGGTAGTTATTGGCGCCTACCTTGGTATTGCCGAAGGTGGCAGATACCAGGGTATTATCATAGCCCATACTCTCCGCGGTCATATCACTGTTGCGATTAAATGAAACCGTTACCTTGTTGCCGGAATCATAGATATCGGTCAGGGTCACCTCCACCGCACTGATACTGCCGCCATAGGTGTGGTTCGTGCTGAAGGAGATCACAGGCGTATCTTTTCCCAGCTCATTCAAGTCCAGCACGCCGTTATAGCGGAAGCCTGCAGTGGCAGCAGTCATATCCAAAAGCAGACCCGCATCGGAAACGGTCAAGGTCTGTGTGTTTTCGTGCCGCAGACCGGTTGCCCCGCTGTTAAATCCGTAGGCATCTGTCAAAAACGATTGAAGACCGGAAACCACCGAAACAGTCGTGGTCTTTTCTACCGTCTGCCCTTCTATCTGTGCTGTGACAGACAGCGTATAGCTACCTTCCCGGGATAAGGTATAGCTGTCGGTGATCTCTGTTGCGATGCCGTCGGGTGCTGTTACCGTCAGGCTTGCCGGGTAACTCTTGCCGCAGTAAAAGCCGTAGGCATCCGACACGGTGATCCTCTGACCTACAAAATACTGCTCCCGGAAGGCCGTTACGATCTCCCGTTCATCCACAACTGTAAAGGGATAATTGATGCTGCGGGTCACGCCGAACACATCGGTATATTCATAGCAAAGCAGCCACAGACCGCTTTGACGGGGGGTGAAGGAAACAGGGGTATTTGCGTTGCGAACGGTCTGCACTTTCTGACCGTCAAACCAAAAAACGGCGCTTACTTCATAAGGTGCAGGCTTCGGTGCGCCGTCTGTGCGGCGAATGCCGCTTTGCACCGTCACCCCGGGAAAACGAACCGCAACACCGTTTGACACTGTTTGGGGCACTTGTGCCGTATAGGTCAGTGTGTCCGCAGGCGCGCTTTCGTAGACCTTCAGGTTCACGATCCGATCATCATATTCAAACAGATAGCTTCCCTGTGCCCAGTCTAAAAGGATGCGCTCTGTATCCTTTGCAATGGACTCCCCGGTGGGGGTACTGGCAGAAATCAGCCCTTGCTCGGGCACATATTCCTGTCCTAAAAGGGCGTATTCATAAATAACAGGCTTCTCTTTCTGTGCCCCAACAGGACTGATCGTGCTGAACAGAACTGCAAGGCACAGCATAAACAGGAGGATTTTATTTTGTTTTTGTTTCATAAATGCCTCCTTACTCAAAATAAAGCATCAGCTCTGCCCGGCACTGGATGCCATCGGCAAAGAAATACTGCAAGGGCGTGGACTGTGTAAACTGACCCAGCCGCAAATCGCCTTCCATGCGGTATATATAGCTTCCGTCTGCTACAGACATGCTTACAACAGAAGAATTGCTTGTGCCGCGCAGGTCCTTTCTGAAGGGTATCAGACCGTTGCAGCCGATATTGTACTTGTTCCAGGAATCGGTCATCCAGAAAGAGCCCTTATTTTCGCCGCTGGCATCGCCCGCATAGGGCTTGTCCACCACAATGGTCAGTACCACCCAGGTCTTTCCTGCGGAAATTGCCTTTTCGATGACATCCTGAGAGACGGTGTAACGAAAAATATCCGTATTGCCTTGGGTGTTGATCGTAAACTTTCCTTCCTCGGCTGTAAGATAGGATTTTGCCTGCTCGTCGAAAAACAGCGTATCCAGATTGCTTTGCAGATATTCGTCAAAGCTTTGCACATGGAAACGGTGGGTATAAGTATGCTCCACGCCGTCCTTTTTCAGGGTAGCTGTCCAAGCATAGTCCCCGGACATCAACTCTTCTGTTTGAAAGCCCTCAGGCTTTTCCAGCAGCTCCACTGCGGCCTCTGCGCAGCGAAGCTGATAGCTTACCTCATAATCCCCCTGGTAGGAATCCTGCTCCCTGACCAGTCGTGGCAAAAACAGCGCATCCAAAAAAGCAACCGTTTGGGGAATTTCCGAAGCAAATACATAATTGGGCTTTTCTGCATCCGTTACCGTCAGGTAAATCGTTCCTGTGGCAACCGCGCTTTCGTATGTAAAGGTATAGCTGCCTGTTCCCAGGCTCCGGATATAGCTTTTGGAAAATTTGCTGTTCATCAGCCACTGATCATCGGAAAGCTGCTGTCCGGACGCATCAAAGACCTTGGATGGTTCCTCCGCCGAAACCTCAACCTTATTTTCAGGGTTTTGCAGGTCCACCGTCACTTCAGGGATTTGGATCGTCTGTTTGGACTGAGCCTGCTGTATTTCTTCCTTTTTCTTACCGCAGCCCCATAAAGAAAGGGTCATGGCAGCCAGCAATGCCGCTGTCGTCAGGATTTTGATACTGTGTTTCATCCTTTCAGCCCTCCCACCATGAATTTTCTATTGATGATCTTCTGCGTACAGGCGTAGAGAATGACCGTGGGGATCGTAACCATTGTAAAGCCTGCCATCAGCTCCGGCAGGGATACACGGTATGCGCCGGCCCGCAGATTAAATAAATACATACCGTAAGAGATATTGGGCGTGCTGGGCAGCCACACCAGGTAGGTGCCGTAGTCATTCCATGTTCCCATAAAGCCCAAAACCATCAGCACCACCGCCTGAGGCAGTGCCATTCGCAGGTAAAAATCGAAAAAGATCCGATATCGCCCTGCGCCGTCGATTTGTGCCGCCTCCGCGTAATCCCAGGGGATGGACTTGAAAGCACCGTACATCAAAAGGAAGTTCGTGCCCCAAAAGCACCCCACCGGACTGGTGAGAATATTCAAAAACAAATTGTCGTACACGCCCAATGCCTTGTTGATCTGCATAGCAGAAGGCATACTGCCTACGATGGGCAGGATCATGATCACAATACCCAGGGAGAAGAAGAACCTTCTGCCAAAAAATTCGTACTTTGCTTCCACATAGGCAAAGCAGGCTGTAAAAAAGGTGCCAATCAGCGGCTTCAGTACAGATGTAAGAATGCTCACCGCAAACATACTGCCCACACTGACCTCCAGCTTCTCGTCAAAAATCACGAAGATCTCCGAGAAGTTGGACCAATTCAGCTTGGCAGGCAATCCAAAGGGGTTATACACACACTCCAGATTATCTGCCTTTAAGCTGGTGATCAGCATATATAACGGCAACACCAGCATAGAAAGGGCATAGATGATCAAAACGCCCCAAAGCACCCAATAGACCACCTTGGAAAACAGATCCATGGGGGTCACGGTATTTTTCCCGATTAAAGGTCTCGGAACCAGTTTGCGTTCTGTCATAATCATTTCTCCACTGTGTAGTCAAACTTCTCCAAAAAACGTTTGAGAAGTATGGTCAGAGGTCCAATCAGCACGGTCAGGATCAATCCACCCGCGGCGTATTTGGGGTAGTTAAATTCCGTACCGTCCACCAAAACCGCCCGTGTGAAATAGTAACCCATATTGGAAACATAGCCGGGCGCTTCTGTATGGTAGAACTCCATCAGCGGGCCGCCGTTGGAGAAGATCGCCGCGAAGCCGGTGACCAGGAAGGTGGTCAGGGTCGGATAGATCAGGGGCAGGATAATATAACGCAGCTCCTGGAACATATTGGACACACCGTCAATTTTGGCGCTTTCAAATACTTCGGGGCTGATACCGCGCATTGCGGTAGGATACACCAACAGGCTGGTGGAGAATGAAAGCCAAATAGAATAAAACAGTGTGGTGCCAAAGGCATATTCCTTGCTGTAGAGCAGATTCAGCCACTTGCCCTCATTGATTCCGAACATCTTGCAAATCTGAGTCAGCGGTCCGTTGGAGCCGATGAAATTCACAAACACCAGGGAGATCACCAGGCCCGACATAATGGCGGGAATCATCACAAGAAAGCTGATCACCCTGTTGAACAGACATTTTTTAAACAGCAGATAGGAAAAGCAGATGTAAAGCGGCATACAGACCACAAGATTGATCGCATACATCTTCAGCGAGTTGATCAGGCTGTAAAACAGCAGACTGCCGCTTCCGGTCATCTCTTTCCAGAATAGCTGGAAATTTTTAAAGCCTGCAAAGTGCTTGCCATTACCGTCAATGCTTTGGAATGCCAGGATGATAGAGTTAAAGTTAATGCCAATATAGAAAATGCAGAACAGGATTAGCGGATATCCGATCAGTGAATACACGAACAGATTATCCTTGACTCTTCCGATGCGTCCTCTTTTCCGCATTTATCTCACCCTTTCTGTTTTGGATTCCTGAATTTAAGAGTAATAGCCGTAGCTCTTGGCCTGATTCAGCCAGGTGCCCCATCTGTCTGCCGTATTATAGGCGGCAATTTCTTCCATAAACTTTTGCACGTCACCACCGGCATTAGAGGTCAGTGCCGGCAGGGGCTCACGCTGTGTGGTAAGGTTGTATGTCATATAGCCGGTACCCATAGCAGAATAAGCATAAATGGGCACAGAGGCAGTATCAATAAACGCAGAGCGCACGATCACATTTTGTGTATCCTGCAAAAGGTCATAGGCGTTTCGGGCAAATTTGGTCATACCGTCCAGATGCTCCTGAGAAATCTTGTAGTTATAATTCCACAGCATACCTGTCTGCCGGGCCACCTGACCCATATTGCTGTCGGACAGCATAAAGCTCAAAAAGTCCATAATCGCCGCCCGCTTTTCTTCATCTTCCTGCTTGACCACCAAAATGCTGCCGCCGGTTTGGGAGAAGATCACACTCTTGCCCTCTTCGCTGGCAGGTACCAGCATATAACGGTAGTCCGCTTCGCCGTACTCCTTGGCATCCGGGTCATAGTTTTTCATGCTCTCGATCAGCTGACGGGAGCCGTTTTCAAACCAGTTGCCCTCCACGATAAAGGCAGGACCTCCGGCAGTCAAAAACTGTGTATGGGAAGCATCCACTGTCAGCGCCACATCATGCAAGGTCGCTTCACTGACATAGTTGCGGTTGCTCAGATATTCGCTGAGGAACTGGCCCATCTTCTCCACGCCCTTCATACGCATGGACTCGTAGCCGTTATCAATGGTAATGACGGTTTTGCTGCCATCGTACAGCTCCACCTCAGCGCCCTTGGAATCGTGCTGATAGAAGGTGCGGAAGCCCTCCTCCCCCAAATACTGGGCAAGATAGGCGTATGCCACATTGCTTACGTACTCCGGATGCTTTGCGCCCATATACAAAAACACTTCTGTGCCGCTGTTGCGGATCTTCTCGCACAAGGCCTTGAACTGACCCATATTCTGAGGCTGTCCGTCATCGTAAGTGCCCTCTACGCCATCCTTGCCGGGATGCACGCCGTTGCTGCCGCCCAGCTTGCCGTCCTTATCCAGCAGCCAGCCGTTTTCGGCAAATCGCTCATAGTCAAAAATCAGGCCGGTGGGGCTGATGTTGTAAGGAACCATATAGGTGGTGCCGTTTTTCGTGGACAGCTCCATCCACGTATCCTTATTCATAATTTTTTCGCCGATGGTGCTGCTTTCTCCGTCAGGCGTGGTTGCCAGCAGATCATTCAGGCTTTCCAGATAATCCCCCTCAAAGATCGTGCCGAAATTGCAGTCTTCTGTAATGATAATGTCATTTTTTGTGCCGGACTTAATATCCGCGATCACCACGCCGGACAAATTCAGGTTGCCCTTGGCGTTCACATAATACTTGTCGTTTTTAGCGTTCCACTGCTCTGCCAGATCCTTGATCCAGTCATCGCCAAATTCACCGGTGTAATAAGAGATCAGGATCTCTTCTTTGCCTGCGTGGTCAGTATTCTTCCCGCCACAGCCGGTTAAAGGCAGACACAGCAGCATGGCTGCCATCACCAGGGATATTGCTCTAAATGCATTCTTTTTCATAATAGCCTCCTTAAAGCAGCGGGGAATCAAACTCCGATAGCCCCACAGCAGTCCTTTTTTTGTATTTTTCCTTATCTTCCTTGCCTTGCGTCAGCAAGGCTGCGTCATCTGCGCAAAAATCCAAAGCAAAAATCCTTGCTGTGGGGTGCGCAGCAGTTTTCGCAGAGCTGCTTTTCGTCAAGCCAAGTAAAATCACGCAGAGAATACCATTGATATTTTCAAGGGATTTTCCGCAGGATTGACGTAAAGCTGCCTGCGAAAACCTATCGTGGGTTTGACGCCCCACTGCTTAAATCAAGAACATATCTATTTCTTCCAGCCGGTCTTCCAAAAGACGAACGGTCTTTACTTCATACTTTCCAAAATGCAGCTGCTTCACCGCATCACCGCAACGCAAAACCGTCTGTGCCTTACAAGAGGTGTTATTCTGCAGGCGGAGCAGATATCCGTCTGTCTCCGTTGCCCGGAACATGGTCACCAGGGCAATGTCCGGATTTGTATGGGTAATCTCATAGGCACATCCGGATTTCTTGTCCACCGTGGGGAAGATGTTCATCGCGAAGGGCTTTTCCGCAAACAGGTCTGCATTCTTTTGCAGCTCATTTTCTTTTGCAGGCTGCAAACGCAGGCGGTAGCTTCTCTGACCCTGGTCACACTTGGGTAGGAATATATTGTCCCGGGTCAGGGGTCTGTCCGACACAGGATGGGCAACATAAGTCACATTGCGCAGAAGGGTCAGCCGGGCTGTACCGTCGCAGTAGGAGGAACCGTAGCTATCCGGTGTGAGTATCTGCAGATGATCCTCTCCGTTTTTCATAGCCACAAAATCGTGGGCAACACATTCTCTGCCATCTGTATAAAGCGCCTCTGTGCCAAACACCTGCTGTCCGATGTAGCTTTCGGCCTGCACCGGAATATGCAGCTTGATGCACTTGTTGGTTTCTGCCGGGAACAGGTCCACATCCACATCCACCAGGGGACCTTCCTTATATATCTTATAGCCGATGCGTGCTCTGGTCAGTCCGCTGGAAAAGAATGCCTCTGCCGCAAGGTAGATCGGCCCGTCTTCTGTGATCTCCAGGGAATGAAGCCCCTGAAATACACCGTCGCCGTCGGCGAGCATCGTAAAAGGTACGGGGTTTTTGCCGATACCGTTCCGCAGCTCCTCCTCGGACATTGCCCAGGGATCTGCCGTATCATCGTAGGAGAACAGTTGGAACAGCCCTCCCCCGGCGTACTCCCTGCCCTTTACCACGTAGCTTTCTATAAGCCCGGTTTCTTTGGAAATGCGCAGCTTTTTAACTCCGTTTTCAAAAGTGATATCCGCACCGTAGGGGTATGTAGGCTTCGGCTCTACCACAGTTCGGGCAGTGAAGCGGGTAATATCCAAAGGCTTCAGCTTTGCCTTGAAAATTACCTTCTTACGCCAGTCAATGCTGATATTGCTGGCTTCTTTGATGGTTTGGCATGGTACAAGCTGACCGTCTTCATCAAAAATTTGCAAATTGGAGTACTCACTGTCAAAATAATCCGTAGGAATAATGGACAGCTCACATTCCACAAGCTGCTCATCATCATAGGGCTTGGGATTAAAGACGAAAATGGGATAGGTGTCTTCTTCTGCTACAGGCTGACCCTTCACCATACCGAAAAACGCCTCCAGCTTCAGCTTTTCCAGCGTTTTGAGTCCGTGATAAATGTGGCGCAGGGAATTGTCCTCCCCTGCCTTGATGACTGTACCGGCCAGCACATCGTGAAACATCACCGTGAGCACATCCTCCGTAACCTCCCGCATAGGATCTGTGGGATACGGACAAATGCCCCGCAGTGCCGCGGCAGAACGCATTTTTTCCGTCAAGAACTGCTCTCTTTCCAGTTCCCGATAAATCTGCTTGAGCGCCGCCATAGAGGTATAGCAGCCGGGCATACAGGAGATCAGGGAACGGTCCCAAACCGCACAAGGCTCATTTTGCGCAAAGAAGCTGTCGGGCGTTGAATGGATGATCTCTACATCGGCGTGCTTCATCAGATCCTCAATGTCCGTCAGATCCTTATGGGAAGGGCCGCCGCCGTGGTTGCCTACGCCCCACAAAGATACGGTCTCGTCATAGTCCTTCAGACGTTTTATATCCGTAGAGATCTTCTCTGCCGCCTTCCCCAAAGGGGAATTGTATTCCGTGCCCCGAAATGCCTTGATTTGGCTTCCGTCGTAGCCTGTCCAGTAAAAATACTCACTGGGCAGCTCCAGCTGGGGACGGATATACTTGCTGTAGGGCCGCATAAAAATGTAGTTTTCCTGCCCGCACTTTTTTACGATCTGCACCAAGCCGCGGCTATGACCAAAGGCGTCAAAGCACACTGCGGTCTTGGGCAGGTTTTCTTCGCCGAATCTGCTGCGGAAGAAATCCATACCTACCCGAATCTGCCGAATATAACTCTCGCCGTGTCCCAGCAGGCAGTCCGGCTGCAGATACCAGCCACCGGAAATATGCCATTTTTGCTCCTTTACAAGCTGCTGGATTCTACGAAACAGCTCCGGTGCGTACTTTTCCGTATATTCATAAATGCTACTTTCACCGTGACAGAATATGTAATCGTGCTTTTCCATCAGATTGGCAGCACTTTGAAAAGTGGACAAGGTGGCGGACATCCCCTCTGCCCATTCCCACTGCCAGATGGTGTCGATATGAGAATTACAAATTAGGTGTAATTTTTTCACTTTTTTCTCCCTTATGATCAATAAATAGGGCACAGCCCGGTTTCAAGGTGGTTTCAATCGTACTGTCTATAAAATATGCGCGGTCCATTTCCTGTACTTCATATCCTGTGCCCGGAAGGGTCAGCTTTACAGTATTGTCGTACACACTGGAAAGATTCACCACATAATACCGCTTTTTCCCGTTGTTTACAAAAGTGGCGACCATAATCTGATTGCTGCACTGCGCCTTCAATCCCGACTCGGTATAACGCAGCATATCCGGAAGCTGCCCGTGATAGATGCACTCTGAATCGGGCAGTGTTTTCACAGTTTCCCAGTTAAAGCCATTGTCATAGACGCCGTAGGACGCAACACCCAAAAGTGTGCTTTCCAACAGGTCGCAGGCAAAGGGTTTCATAAAGTCATTGAGTGCTTTTACCCAGGGGACAAACTGCGTGGGATTGCCGCTCATATCAATAAACGCCGCACCGCCGTTTCTCCCCTCTGCCATCGCTTCCTCATTGCGCCAGTCCAAGGGAAATACACCGGGGAACCATGCAAAGCCGGCGGCACCGTATGCAACAGTTACGTTGATCTGCAATGCCATTTCCCCAAAGGTCATCCTTCTGCCGGCTTTGAACCACTGGCCGACCTGCATAAAGTTGTAGAAACGGCTTCTGTATTTCATACTTTTCAATTTGAAATACGCATTGAGCTCAAACAGTGCCGTGTGCACCGAGGTGGGCACTGTGGGCCAAAATTCCTCAAAGGGATATTTATCCTGGGATATCACTTCAAAGGGTGCTTTGCTGAGCAGGCCCTCCACCAAGCGATCGTAATAGCGGAATCGGTTTTCAAACTTGATCTCCAAATCGCCGCTCAACGAGAAAGGCAATTGCATTGCATCCAATGCATCGGGACGCCCGTGGAACGCCATACCGCCCCAAAAGATCTCATCACTGATGGAGTAAGAGAAGAAGTTGGCGTGAAACTCATAGCCTGGGAATTTCTTGTCAAAAACACGCTTTGCGTGGGCGACGCCGTCAAATGCCAGATAGCCGCATTCATCGGTGAAAGTGATCCCTGCAAACGCCGGATAGGATGTATATCGCCGGATCTGCTGAACAAAGCGATCATCCAGCGCATCCTTCTCCTCTTCCGTCAGCGCATCCCAGGGCTTTTCCCCATTATCGCCCGGGAGTATGCGCAGGTATTCCCTGGAGGCGGGTACGCAGGGCAGGTATCCAATCTGATACTTTTCGCATTGCCGGAAGGTGCGCTCTACCGTCTCCGGCCGATCATCCATTCCGTAAGCAAAAATACGGTTTACCCCGATTTCCTTCAAGGTCTGAAACACAGAATCTGAAAGGCGGTCCGGGACTCCTTCCCATGCACCTGTGGGCGGGCAGAACACCGCGGAAATAAACGCATCAGAATACATCATAAATGAGCTCCTCACTGTTAAAACAGCAAACCTGAATTTTATCGCAAACTGCACATTGTGAATATCGCACAAGGTACACTACTTCATGCTATTATAAATTATAGCATTTGACTGTTTTCAGAGCAATGATATTTCTATTATATTTTTTGATTTTTTTATTTTATCGCAAAACGTGTCAGATTTACTTATCGTCTGCAAAACACCGTAAAAAGTTTCAATATACCTGGTATATTTGTATTATTTACTGATTTTTCCACTTGCTATAATTTGTTATGAAATTCCTTTAAGTATATATGCTCTTGATTTTTTTTACATTTCTGCTATATTTATGCTATAAAGGACATTCCCGGAGGTGTTGAATATGAATGATATACAAAAAAAGAAGCCCGGTGAAACATCCAAATTCATCCGCGACTCCCGCGAGCTTTTCTATAACATCCCCAACGGCATTTCCGGAAGCGCGCCCGAGAACGTGATGAATTCCAAGCATGAGCTGACCTTTCACATTTGGACTTCCCCGAGCTCCGACATGCACGCCCACGAAAACTACCTGGAGCTTTTCATTGTCACCAGCGGCAAGCTTCTGCACCAATTCGGTAATCATTCCACGGTTATGCAGACCGGAGATGCGTTTTTGATATTTCCCGGTCAGTATCATCAGCACCGGCAGTACAAAAACTACACCTCCCAGCACATCAATCTGACCTGCTCCCTGCCTCACGCTGCCGCGATGTTCAAAAGCCTCTGCGGAACGGAGTCCCCGACAATTTCCAAGCAGAGCATTCATTTTAACGACAGTGAATTCAGTGTGGTCAAGGACATTCAGGCTCTGATCCTCCGTTCCCAATCCGACCATTATATGAACGCAGCGGTGCAATCCCTGTATTCCTTTGCTCTGAGCTTTTTCTGCCTGCCCCAAACTGTTACAGAAAGTCCCAAGGTATTGCCCAAGTGGCTGCAGCAATTCACGCAAAAGCTGGAAAGCATTGATTTTTCCAGCCCCGTACACATGACCGACATTTATGCAATGTCCGGCTACTCTCAATCCGCGCTTTCACAGCAGTTTAAAAAATATATGGGGCAGACCCTGATCAGCTATATCAATGACCTGAAATTAAATCACGCCTGCAATCAGCTGAAAAACACCTCCTTTTCCATGGTGGATATCGCTAAATCCGCCGGTTTTGAATCCTATCCTCATTTTTCGCGCCTCTTTAAAAGCAAATTTGGTCTTTCTCCCTTGCAATACCGTGCGTCCAACACTTCCGATAAGTTCTGACACAGAAATGAAGCTGTACACTTTCAAATTATTTCATACATTCCCCGAAAAAGGAGCTGCTTTATGCGTATAAAAGAACGAACTGTTATGATCGACTGTTCCCGAAATGGCGTGATGAAGCCGGAAAAGGTAAAGGAATTTGCTAAAATTATAAAAAACATGGGCTATACCGGTTTGATGCTCTACACCGAGGATACCTACGAGGTGGAAAACGAACCATATTTCGGCTATATGCGCGGCGGCTACACTATGGCAGAACTGAAGGATATGGATGCGTATTGTGGCACGATCGGCATTGAATTGATCCCCTGTATTCAAGTGCTGGCCCATTTGGGGCACCTTCCCCGCTGGGCCGATTACGCCCCCCACATGGATATGGCTGATGTGCTTCTTGTAGGCGACGAACGGGTCTACACGCTGATCGACAACATGCTCTGCACCATCTCTAAGTGCTTTACCACACGCAGGATCCATATTGGTATGGACGAGGCATTTTGCCTGGGAATGGGGCGGTATCTACGGCAAAACGGCTACCGCAATCAGCTCGATATTTTCCTGGAACATCTGAGCCGGGTAAAAGCACTGACCGACAAATACGGTATGCAGATCATGATTTGGAGCGATATGTTCTTCCATCAGGTCAACGATGCCCAGCCCCTCCCACAGGAGATCCCGGACAAGGTGCCTGCAGGCGTAGAGCTGGTATACTGGGCCTACAACGAAAAGAGCAAAGCCTTCTATGACAGAAATTTCAAGGCCCATCAGCAGTTTGTACACAACAAGACCGTGTTTGCCGGTGGAATATGCACCTGGACCGGCTATGCGCCAAACCTGCAGATCGCCCTGGATGCTACTCAATCGGCAGTAAAAAGTGCAATGGAGCACGATATTGAGCATATTATTTTGACCATGTGGGGAGACGATGGAAAAGACTGCTCCTATTTTGCCGCGCTTCCCGCGCTGTTTGCCGCAGCACAGATGGCCTGCGGCAACTTTGACCGACAGGATATTGCAGAAAAATTTTCCGCTTTGTATGACTATGACTTTTGGGAATTTATGAATTTGGAGCTTCCCAATATTACGGAAGACGAAGAAAGCCATGTTCATAACCCCAGTAAATATCTGCTGTTCAACGATCCGCTGTTGGGTCTATTTGATTACACCGTCCACGATCAGCTGAAAAAACGGTACACTGCCGCCGCCGCGGTTTTGGAAAAGAGCATCAACGGACGGGAATATGACTACTTGTTCGATTTTTATGCAAAGCTAACAAGACTTCTTGCCCACAAATGTGATTTAGGTGTTCGTCTGAAAAAAGCCTACACAGCTCAGGATAAAGACACTTTAAAAATGCTGGCAGATGAAGAATTTCCCCCGATGCAGGTGCTTGTACGGCAGGTCTACGAAGCATATCGGACACTTTGGTACAAAGAAAACAAGTCCATCGGTTTTGAGCTGCAGGAGATGCGTTTCGGTGCTTTACTGCTCCGCAACGAAAACTGTCAGCGTATGATCTACGAATACTTAAACGGTACGCTTCCGGTCATTCAGGAGCTGGAGCTGCCCCGCTTGCCTGCTGATCGGGGCGCAGAAGGAAAAGGCGTATTCTTCAATTCCTATATTCAAACCATATCTGCCAATTAGCAGATGGCAAAAAGAGCAAAAAGCAAATCGCACTCTAACGTACCATCAGTACGTTAGAGTGCGATTTAGTCTGTCAAAAAAACTTGTTTTTTGACAGACTGCAGAGGTCAAAGAAGCGCCAAAGACAAGCAACGCGCCCCCGATGTGTATACAGATACTCGAGCGGGGCGCGTTGCGCAGTAAGTCAAAATATCTTGCGCAGCAAGCCATTTCAGAAAACTGTTTGCGGGACAGAAAACCGATCCCGATGCGGGACGGGAAACCCGTCCCCTACATATTTAGATTTATATTTTGACGATTTGGGGGTTCTTTGACACTCTGAATCGCACTCTAACGTACCATCAGTATGTTAGAGTGCGATTTTTCTTTCCTGTATATGCTTTATCCGATCTGATACCAGCGGATCTCATTGGCCGCCAGGTCCAGGGTAAAGCTACTGTCGTCTCCTGTGTAGACGGTGGTGCTTTGGGGCTCGTATGTATTGTTGACCACGCAGTATTTCCCGTTTTTCACATAGGCGTGGACTTCCACATTGAAGTTGGTGCTGTACCACTTGTGCAGATTTTCTTCATCGTGGGTAGCCCAAATGATACTGCGGTACAAAATACGGCTGTTTTCAAAGCTGTAAGGAAGACCGCTGATATACACCGTGCGGCCCTTGCCGAACCGGTTGACCGCCATCTGCACTTCCTTGTCCTTCTGCTTCAAAATGGTGGTGCCGTCCAGGGCAAAGACGTTCTTTTTGCCCTCGCCGAAGTCCACCTCTTTGGTGCAATCGGCTAAGATGAAGTGGTCGTGCTCCTGCCAGTTATACTTATCTGTATTCAGGTTAAAGCCCCGTTCCAGCTCTACGCCCAGCACATTGGCCAGCTGGAAGTAGCGGCCCTCCCACTGATAGGCACTGGGCTCACCAACACCGATGAAGCCGCCGCCGTTATAGATAAACCGCTTGATGGCGGTGACGATCTGCTCGTCGCCCCAGTTGCAGCCGCCGCTGTGGGCCGTATCCGCATCACCTACATTGATGATCACATCCACGTCCTCCAAAACGGAAGCATCCTTGCGGATATCATCAAAGCTGATAAACCGCACATCAAAGGGTGCACCGGAAAGTGCCTCAACGATACCGGCATAAGAGTAGTTCTGCTTTTGATACAGGGCGTGGTGGACCATGTGGTTGCCCCAGGCACGCATCTTGCCCCAGCTGTTGAGCACCGCCACAGTCTTGACGCAGTGAGGCGTTGTGCCGTGCACATTGTTGTACAGCGTGCGGAACTCATCGCACACGCTTTGCACATAGTCAATAAAATCCGGGAAATCCAAGGCAAGCTTCAGATAGCCGCCGTAGCCGATCCGATCCACAGGCTTACGTAAAATCGCCCGTCTTGCAGTCACCCAGTTGACCTTGGCTTCCTTCACCGGGTCGCCGCCCTCATGGAAGGTATCCGGGAAGAAATACGGCAGGAATCGGCCCTCGGTATACTTTACGCCGTCAATATCGCTGATCAGCCGCAAGGTAGAGCCGTTGCCAACACTGCCCACAACAGCATCCAGACCGATGGTCTTAAACTCGTCCATAAAGGGCTCTGTGCCGATCCAGTGATCCCCTAAGAACATCATGGCTTCCTTGCCCATCTCATGGGTGATATCCACCATCTCTTTGGCAAGCTTTGCCACCTCCCGGCGCTGGAATGCCTGGAAGTCCTTAAACTCCTTGGAAGGCACACGGTACTGGTTATTCATATAGCCCTGGTCGATGATATACTCCGCACGGAAGGGGTAGCCCACTTCCTTTTCAAACTGCTCCAAAATATAGGGGCTGACTGATGCAGAATAGCCGTACCAATCCACAAACTTCTCTCTTGCCAGTTCATCAAAGATCAGGGTGAACTGGTGGAAGAAGGTGGTAAATCGGATCACGTCCACATAGGGATGCTCCTGGATGAATTTGCGCAGCCGCTTCATGGTAAATTCCCGGGTCAGGGGCTGACGTACATCGAAGGTGATCTGCCGCTTGGAGGTATCCCAGCCGTTGGTCACGGCGTTATACATGTGTACCGGGTCCCACATAATGTAGCACAGGAAGCTGACCGTATAATCGTGGAAAGGCACAGCATTGCGGATCGTCACATCGCCGGTTGCCTCACTGTAATCCCAGTCCGATGTGTCAACGACCTGACCGGTAGTTCTGTCGATCACTTCCCACCATCTTTTAATGTCATCCCGGCTGTTGACCTTCAGCATATCCGGATACAGGTGATCCATCAGGTGAATAGACAGCTCCGATTCCACAGCGTTATGGAAAGCCGTCATAATGTACATCTGCTGTACTTCCTCCGGATGGGCATTGGCCCAGTCGTTATCTTTTCTGGTAGTATAGTAGGTCGCGTAGACCTTGGCATCCACATTGCGCAGTTCTGCAGGATAATCGGTTCCGTCACAGTCCCGAATGGCATCTGCGCCCCACTTTTCCACAAGTTCAATCGTTTGCGGCACCACATCCACATCGGTGGGAATAGTCACGCGGCCTTTATTCTTATTTTCCATCTTCTCATTTGATCCGGCTTTGTAAAAAATCGTCCGGCTCCTTTCATATAGGTATGATTATTATAACACCTCTTGGTTTTCCTGTAAAGAACGAAACGCAACAATTTAGCACAGAAAATCGCAACCGAAAACAAGACTGTCTTCGGTTGCGATTTTTCACACGAATGGGCTTTAGAAGTCGATAACAGGACCGTCGATCTCGTCAATGATCTCGCCAACAAACTCATCGCTTGCATTGGTATAGGCAACGGCTGCCTGATAGTATCCGTACAGCGCCTGCACCAGTGTCTTTAGTTCCGCGGAAGACTCTGCTTTATTGTACATTCTGAGGATGTAGGTTATGGGGCTGTAGGTCACTGTAAAGGATTGTGTATCCTTGGTAGCAGTAAGCGTGATATTGCCGCCCAGCTGTGCAGGCCCGATCCCGGCGATGTCCACATAGTATCTGCCGTCCTTTTCTTCTGCATCTAACGCCTTGCCGTTGGCGGAAAAGGATACTCCCTGGATGTCGCCGTTAAAGTAGAGGCGAACTGCTGTTTTTTCCTTGCACAGCAGGGTCGCGCCATAAAAGCGAAGTCCGCTGATCTCACCGGAGCTTGCCAAGGTATTCTCGCCTGCAGGTGTGGGCAGTGTCAGCGCAATTCCCGCGTTTGCAAGGCTTTCGGTGTTATAACCGAAATAGGTCTGTGCCGCACCGCCGTAGGCCAGCATGCTCCGAACCAGGTCTTTTGTAACATCGTTATAGTCGCCGTTCAAAATCACATCGGCATATTTGCGGACAGAATAGGTCTTGCTCAGTGCCTCTGCGTTGACGGAGATCGCAATAGCATCCGTCATCTGACTGGCGGCCAGGGCCACCGTAATACGATAGGTGCCATCTTCGTTGGCTTCCTTGGTAAAGGATGCATCGGCCCCATCGACAGTCACGGCAACCACGTCTTCCCCGTCAATGGCCATATCAAAGCCCACTGCAATCTGATCATTCAGGGTGACACCCCACCTCAGCACGCCTCCTGCAAAAGTCGCTTCCGCCTTCATAGGCTGTACCAGTGCGATCACGCCAAGCATCAGGGCAAGCACCGTCAACAGGCTCAGAATTTTCCGAACAGATTTCGTAAACATTTTTGTTCCTCCTTATGCTTCATTACAGTTTTTATCTTTTTGCGCAGTATATAAATCAATGAGAGAGCCGTCTCCCGGGTATTCTGTTTTCTACAGTGCCTACAGATGGCACTTTTCTGTTTGTCAGATGCTGACCAGCAGGGTTATGATTTCATAGGGTTTGATCCTGATGTGCAGCCCATTTTGGGAGAGTAGCTCTTTTACGCTCTCCGGCCGCTCCATCAGATCGCACCGCCGCACCTCTTTTACCGGGAAGCCAAATTTGACACAGGCTGTTCCCTTCGCACCGGCATATTCATGGAAGCGGATCACCAGGGACTTGCCGTCCTCCGATTTTTTACAGGCATCCAGCTCCACATAGGCGCCATCTACAGATACGGTGGTATTTTGCAGAGCTCTGCGTCCCAAAACAGCCATCAACGGCTGATTCAAATCCGCCGCGGCCTGCACAGTGCCGCCTGTTACAAAGTCGCCCTTGTGGGGATAGATGGCATAGGTGAAGGTGTGTTCTCCCTTATCTGCCTGCGGATCCGGGAAGATCGCCGCCTTCAAAAGGGTCAGCCGCATCACATTCTGGTGCACATCATAGCCGTATTTGCAGTCATTGAGCAGGCTGACACCGCAGTCATACTCAGAAAGATCCGCAAACCGATGCCCCACCACTTCAAACTTCGCCCGTTCCCAACCGGTGTTGGAATTGTTGGGTCTGCGGATATTGCCGTACTGGATGTCATAGGTAGCATAGGTGGTGCGGACATCCACAGGGAAAGCAGCTTTCAGCAGCTTTTGCGTTTCCTGCCAGTCTACATAGGTCTGAAAGTCGATCCTGCGGCTGTGCTTATAGAGGATCATATCCTGCTGAATTTTGGATCTGCTGATATTCCAGCTTTGCCGCAGTACCATCCGCAGCGGCCCGTTTTCCACAAGCTCACGGCTGGCAAGGTCGGTAACCTCCTGCATTTTCTGCCAGTAGTACATATCAATATCCCAGGCATCGTAGTCTAAGGGCTTGTCCTCAAAAAGCTGTAAAACATTGCCCCGTTGTCCCTCCGTCAGCACCTGGGTATCCAGTTGCTTATCGTACAGCCTAATGATCTGACCTGCTTTATTCAGTTTGATCTGATAATAGTCCGTTTCGATGGAGATATGCTCTTTGTCCTGTTGGACGGTCGCACAGTGCTCTTGCTTTTGAGGCTCCTTGCGGGAACAAAGCTGCAGACTGACCATTCCCATCGCCGGTACTGTAACAAGGGCGTATGCCCCCTGTGTCGGAATTTCTGAGCCGTCCGACGCCATCAGCATTTGGGCATCTGCGTTAAAGCCCTCGATTTTCACTAAACTATTGCGGGCAGTGTTCAGTTCATTGATGACCGTAACGCAATTTGCGTCCTCGGCTGTCATCGCCTGCAGACTGCGGTCTATGACGCCGCCGGCAAGGCTCCCCATTTTCTCATAGTAATCATGGGCATCGTCATATACCTCCCGCATAGAAGAACCGGGCAGAATGTCGTGGAACTGATGGGTCAGCAGCATTTTCCAGCCCTCGTTCAGGTTTTCCTGCTCTGCCTTGGCAATATCTCCACAGCGCACCGCCTGCATTGCCGTCAGCCATTCTGCTCTGCGGTACATTTCCTCCATACGGCGGTTCATTTTCTTTACATAGGCCTGGCTGGTATAGGTGCCCCGATGATATTCCAGATACATCTCCCCGTCCCAGGTTGCCATTGGCTCATCGGTGTTAGCAACACTTTCCTGCAGACGGCGGAAATACGCGCCGGCTGTATCTGTTTTCACACAGGGCAGACCGGGGATCCGATCCATATATCTGCGCCGTTCCAGCATTTCCCGTGTGACGCCGCCTCCCCCATCGCCGAAGCCGTAGGGGATCAGTGTTTCCGGGTGAATATGCTTTTCACGGTACAGCTTCCAAGAGCCTGTCACCACATCCGGCACCAGGAAACCGTTGTAATCGGAGTAGAAATTGGTCTGCACATCTTGTCCCCGACAGGGGGTTGTAACAAAATGCGTCAGTACCTCACTGCCGTCCAATCCCTTCCAGCGGAAGGTGTCATTGGGCATCCGATTATACTGATTCCAGGTGATCTTGGTGGTCATAAAGGTGTGGATACCGGACTTTTTTAAAATCTGCGGCAGTGCATAGGAATAGCCAAATACATCCGGCAGCCACAGATACTCCGGCTCTTTTCCAAATTCCTCCAGCATAAACCGACGTCCCACAAGGATTTGCCGTGTCAGCGCTTCTCCTCCGGTGAGCACGCAGTCCGACTCCACCCACATCGCGCCGTCAATTTCCCATCGGCCTTCCTGCACCCGCTTTCGGATCTTTTCGTAGATCTCCGGGAAATATTCCTTGATGTAAGCATACTGCTGAGGTTGGGTATGCAAAAAGATAAATTCCGGATACTGCTCCATATACCGCAGTACTGTTGAGAAGGAACGGGAAGCCTTCTCTGCGGTATGCTTTAACCGCCAACGCCAGGCTGTATCAATGTGGGTGTGTCCCACACAGCTTACCACCGCTCGGGTATTTTTCTGCATTCCGTCTATGAGCCGGTTTAAAAGCAGATTTGCCTGACGGACGGTTTCATAGAATCCTGCGCTGCCCTTGTCTGTCCAGTCAATAACGCGAATCGCCTGATCCAGTATGTGGAGAAGCTCATGCTTTTCAAGCTGTTCTTCCCTTAAAACCTCAACAGTCCGCAGTATCGTGTCTCCAAAATAGTATAAAGCATCGGTATCGGCATCCATTTCCCCCAGAAAAGCGGTATTCAGACAGTGGGTCAGCTCATGGGGTATGCCGCCGCCCTCCAATCCCGACCACAGGCGAAAGGCCAGGCTGACCTCCCTGCCCTGGCAGGATTTTTCGAAAAACACTTCCCGATGGTTGGTATCCACCGCCTGATAGGGCTTTGCATCCACATAGAGCAGCGATTCAAAGCCTAAGTTGTTGCCGCCGCCGGTGGTGCCAAAATCAAACACGCCTACGGGGTTTTCCCACGTCTGAGGGATAATTACTGTTTTTTGCAGCCACAGGTATCGGTCACGGCCTGTCCAGGTCTGACCCAGGGTCATCGTTTCCCCGTTTTTCTCCATCTGCTCTGCCGTGGGGGGATGGGGATTGACACTGCCGGAAGTATCCTCTCTTACAAAAAAGGAAGAGATGGGTATTTTTGTGCGAAAACGCATCCCGTACAGCTCATCCAGCCGTCTTTTCAATTTTTCCTCTGTCAGCAGCATAAGTTATCCTCTCTGAATCCCCACCGCACTCAACGGTGGAATGGTGAAGCTTACAACAGCGTCTTGCTTTTTCTGAAGCCCGCTGTCCATATATACGGTCACCGGAATTGAGGTTTTCACCGTCACCGGCTTATTGTTATAGTTTACGGCAAACTGCATGGTTTGACCTTCAAATTCATAGGCTTCTGTCAAAACCTCATCCACATAAATGGGTCTGCCATCTTCCCCCACAAAGCGGTTTTTGCCGCACATAAGGGGGATGGGCTTCACCATTTTGCCCGTATGTAAATAGCTTTTCCCCGCCTTTTGCCGCCAACCGTTGAGGTTCTTCAGAATGGCGCAGGCGGCATTCTTGTCCGTGTGATACTTAAAGCAGTCGTTGCCCCAGGCGTAGGAGATCTGCCCTTCTTCCCCCAGCACCACAGTCAGCATATCGCCGGCAACGAAGGAATAAGCCACCCGATAGGGGTAATTAAATTCCTCCATAGACAGCATCATACAGATTTGGTTGCCCATAAAATTATTGACATATTCGTGATACAAATAGCTGTAAAGGGGGACGGGCAAGCCGATATAATAGGTTAATTCGTAGCGGTTGTCACTGAATTTCAGCTGGGACAAAAACGGCTCGGCCGCCGCAGATTCACAGCCCAAAAGGACTTTTCCGTTATTGAGCTGTTTCATCAGCTTCAGGCTTTCCTCTGCCTGCCATTTACCCGGTGCGGGAATATGCCCGTGGGCATCACTGTAGCAGAAATAGGAGCTGCCGCCGTGGTTTTGGTCAAATGCCTGCAGGTAGTCGATGCCGCTTTCCATCACCGGGCGCAGGGCTTCTTCCAACATCTGCTTTGTCTGCGCACAGGCCGGGCAAAGGTCATAGCCTCTGCGCTGCTCCCTGCAAATGGCGCTTTCGATGCTGCCGTCGGTGTTACTGCACATTATTCGGCTCAGCTGCTTTTTCTCATATTCCTGTTCCCGATTATAAGAGGCGATCAGATTGCTCTGCTGGGTCCAGCCCATACCGCTGCAGTAAAGGCCAATAAGCATCTTTTCTTCGTGCACCCGGCGGACAAATTCCCGAAATGCCTCCTCCCCACCGTAGGGAGGCCAGACGTAAGGCGGTGCCCAGGGGGCTGTGCCCTCCCAGTGCATCAAAAGGGTCATAACCTGGCTGTCGGTTTTTTCTGCCAGCTCCCTGAGGTACTGCATAGCATTTTCGTAGGGATAGTAGCAATTCGGCTCCATCACATCCGTATCAAACCGTCCCCGAACGGGATAGGTCACCACCAGAGGGGACTGGCCGTACCACCGGGGCAAATCCCGGGACTGGGCGATTTTTGTAAGGCCCTCGGGCAGATTCTCTGTAAACCAGTTGCGGTAGATCTCGGCGGCATCCTGCCACTGGCCCGCAAAAAGCTCCAGCACGCTGTTGAAGGGCATTTCGTAGCCTTCACCGTAATCTGCATTGCAGAAGACCCGCATTTGCAGGCAAATGCTGTCCCCGACAGTGCGAAAATCAATATGCTTTGTGGTTCTTTCCGGGTCGTGCATCCCCAAATAGATGCCGCTTCCCTCTGCGATATATGCAAGAAACTGAGACGAGACCATATTGGGGAAAATGGCATACTTGCCAAGGCTGGGATACTCCGGCTCTATGTAGGGAAACGGATTGGTATTGCGCTTTTCCATATCCCGCACCAGGCAGCCCTCGTTCCACGGGAACAGGATCTCTCCCCTGCCCCCATCCTGGTCGCAGAGCTTTCCTCCCACGCCCAGGGACATTAGCTGTACCCATTCCGGCATATCCCCGGTCTTGTTTTCAAGACGGATGCGCCAAACGAGTCGGTTTTTTTCCTGTTTTACCTGTATATAAACTTCTATTTCCTCATGGCGGTAATGGACTGTTTCGCCATCAAAAGAAACAAAGGTGCTTTCATTTCCATAAAGGATCCTGTGAGATCCCTGTTTGCTGCGGAGCTTTACGGCATAAAAGGGATTATGCCCTGCGATCAGCTCCCCGTTTTCGGTTTTGATGCTGACAATTTCAGCCTTCTGATAATCCACAGTAATGGAATTCCCGTTTTGAAATGTATAAGTCTTCATAAAAATCCCTCACAGATTTTTGGGGGTGGGAAGGCAGATTGCTCTGCCTTCCCTGATTATTGGAATTTAGCCCATTTCGGGCAGTGCGTAGAAGCCGGAAACAAGCCAGCCCTCGCCGCTCATATTGGCATAGAAGTAAACCGTGTCATTACTGGTGATAAACTGCCTGCCCGCCGCGGCACCCAAGTCAGACAGGTGGATGCGGTTCCAGGAGTTTGCCTTCAGCAGGGCGTAGGCGTAATAGCCCCAGTCCATGGTGTAATTCAGCTCCACATCCCCATCTGTGGGATTGTAGATGTAGAACACCATGTCCTTGCTCTGCTTGAATGCAGGATTTTCTGTCTTTACATTGGGGGTCAGTGCCAAATAGGTACTGCCGGACACGCGCATCACCTTGCCGAAGGTGGCATCATCATTGTTCGTGGTCAGTGTGCCGTCCACGCCCAGCACCTGATAGGAGGCATCCACCACGGTGGCAAAGCCTTCCACATCGGAGCCCTCACTGTAGAAGCTGGAAATCAGCCAGCCTTCACCACTAAACGCAACGTAGAAATAAATGGTATCGTTGCCGGTGATAAACTGCTTGCCTGCGGCAGTCCCGAAGTCCGCAAACTCAATGTAGTTCCACGACTTGGCCTTCAGCAGGAAGTGGGCGTTGTAGATCCAGTCCATGGTGTAATAGCCGTCTACATCCGCATCCGTGGGGTTATAGATGTAGAAGCCGATATTCTTACTCTGCTTGAACGCGGGATTTTCGTTCTTCACATTGGAAGTCAGTGCCAGATAGCTGCCGCCGGATACGGTCATCACCTTGCCGAAGGTGTTGTTGTCCACGCCGGTGGTCAAGGTTCCGTCCACACCCAATACCTGATAAGCGGCATCCACAACAGTCTTTCCTGCCAGCTCATCCCAGAAGGCCACCTTTTCCACGCAAGAAGTCAGCTTCTCTGCGTCCTCAACCTGTGCTTTGTTTTCTTCAGGCAGGGCATTATATGCTTCGTATGCTGCCCATACTGCTGCAGAATCCGCGGTTTTCAGCTCGGTTGCCTGAGGAAGCGCGGCAATCTGCGCATTCACAGCCGCAACTGCTTCCGCTTCGGGATCCTGCTCAGTGGCGATTTCCGGCAGTGCGTAGAAGCCGGAAACCAGCCAGCCCTCGCCGTTCATATTGGCATAGAAGTAAACCGTATCATTGCCGGTGATAAACTGCCTGCCCGCCGCGGCACCCAGGTCAGACAGATGGATGCGGTTCCAGGAGTTTGCCTTCAGCAGGGCGTAGGCGTAATAGCCCCAGTCCATGGTGTAATTCAGTTCCACATCCCCATCTGTGGGATTGAAGATGTAGAACACCATGTCCTTGCTCTGCTTGAATGCGGGATTTTCGTTCTTCACATTGGACGTCAGTGCCAAATAAGTACTGCCGGACACGCGCATCACCTTGCCGAAGGTGGCATCATCATTGTTCGCGGTCAGTGTGCCGTCCACGCCCAAGACCTGATAAGAGGCATCCACCACGGTGGCAAAGCCTTCCACATCGGTGCCCTCACTGTAGAAGCTGGAAATCAGCCAGCCTTCTCCGGTCATATTGGCGTAGAAGTAGACGGTACTGGTGCTGGTGATAAACTGCTTGCCTGCGGCAGTTCCGAAGTCCGCAAACTCAATGTAGTTCCACGACTTGGCTTTCAGCAGGAAGTGGGCGTTGTAGATCCAGTCCATGGTGTAATAGCCGTCCACATCCGCAGATGTGGGATTATAGATGTAGAAACCGATATTCTTGCTCTGACGGAACGCGGCCTTTTCGCTCTTGACATTGTTCGTCAGCGCCAAATAGCTGCCGCCGGATACGGTCATCACCTTGCCAAAGGTCTCGTGGTTCACACCGACGGTCAGAACACCGTCTGTGCCCAATACCTGATAAGCGGTGTCCACAACGGCCTTTTCTGCCAGCTTATCCCAAGCAGCGATCTTCTCCATGCAGGCGAAGAGCTTATCCTTGCATTCGGCAGAAACCAGCTCCTTGGCTTCCGTGCTGAGGGCCTCATAAGCTGCCTGTGCATCTGTAACCGCCGTCTTGTGATCCATCGTCACATCCTGGGCGGCAGGCAGAGCACTGATCAGTGCTTCCACTGCCTTTACGTTCTCTTCCTGAGTGACTGCATCGCTCACAGAGACGAAGCCGGAGACCATCCATACACCCACGCTGTTTTGACTGAAGGGGATTCTGGCGGCAATGCTGTTACTCAGCTCGCTGTTGCAGTCCAAATTGATCTCGTTCCACCCCGGTGTCAGGGTGATGGTGCCGAAGACCTTATTCCAGTTATCGCCGTAGAACTCCACATTGATGTTCTGTCCCATAGGATTGTACATATAGAAGCGCAGCTTCTTTACACCGGTCAGGGAGCCGTTTTCACCAATCATAAAGCCTGCGCCGTAACCACCGGAGGCAGCCTTTTCGGTAATTTCTAAACGGAATACGTCACCGTAAGCATCATCCACTGCCGCAGTCACCGTGCCGGTACAGGGCTGATCACCGGTGTGGGCGAACATCAAGGCGTTATCTGTTTTGCTGTTATAAATAACAGTATAGCCGTCCATAGCCGCAACGCAGGCATCCAGCTTTGCCTTCTTGTCGGCATCTACATAGTTCTGCTGAACACCCAGGGCATCGTAAGCCTGCTTTGCCTCGTCAACGGCAACAAAGTGCTTGAAGGTGACCTCTTCCCCATTGGGCAGGCTGTCGATCAAGCCTTCCACGATGGCAGCAGAGCCATCGTCAGACAGATTGGGCGTGCCGTAGAAGCTGGTCATCATCCACTTGCCCTGCTCGGACTTGGGCAGGCTGAAGGTAAATGCAATGGTCGTATCGCTTGCCACAAACTTTGTGTTTTCCGCGGCGGCATAGTTCGCCAGCACAATGCGGTTCCAGGCATTTGCCTTCAGCACAAAGTAGACGTTGTACTCCCAGGTCAGGGTCACATAGCCCGTCACATCTGTGTCTGTGGGGTTATAGATGTAGAACACCACATCGTTGCAGCTCTTAAACTGCGCACTCTTTTGGGTGTCTGCCAGTGTAAAGTACTCGGTGCTTTCAAATGCGAATACTTCGCCAAACTGCTCCGTATCCACAATTTCATAGCCCACCTTTGTACCGCCAAGACCATCAGCCGCCACCACATCGAAGACCACCTGGTCACCCGCCCGGTACTGATTCATACCGTAAACACCGGAAACCAGCCAGCCATCTCCCGCAAAGACAGAACCTGCGCCTGCGCCGTCGATGGCGTAGAAGTAGACGGTCTGCCCTGCTGTCAGGTAGTTATCCACGAAGCTGGTGGATTCGTAGGTATAGGTCTGTCCTCTGTCGAACAGCTCAACTGCCGTCCAGGTCTGAGGATACAGGGTCAGACGGTCACGGTGGATCCAGCCGTCATCGCCCAATTGCACGCCGATGTAGGCGTTCTCCTGGGTGGGGTTGTACACATACAGCACCGCAGATCTGCTTGCCTGGTATTCTGCGGTCAGGGCACTTGCGGGAATGGCGAAGTACTCCGCATCCGCAAGAGACATCACGTTTTCATATTGCTCGTCATAGACATTTCTTTCCGCTGTTACATTTTCTGCCACACCGTAAGCAGTGTTGGGAATGACCAGCGGCAATTTGCCGGACAGCTCCAGCTTCAGCGCTGCGATCTTGTTTTCACAGGCTACCAGCTTTGCGGTGTTGGTAACCGCGCTCTGCAGGTCGGAAGAAAGCGCTTCATACATTGCACGGACTTGCTGCACCTGTTCCTCGTGGTTTAGGGTGATGCCTGCTGCATCAGGCAGGGCATCAATGGCTTCTTCCACACGGGAGAGCAGATCCGCGTCATTCTTGCCGTAGTAGCAGGTGACCTTCCACTGACCGGAAACCGCAGAAGCGAAGGTCAGGGTGTTATCGCCGGTACCGTAAGCGGATACGGGAACGGTCACCATCGTCCAGCTCTCTGCCGCCAGGCTGACATTTACGCCGTTGTAGGTAGCGGAAACTGCGTCGGCGGTGGGGTTGTACACATAGAATACCACATCGCTGAACTGGGCAGGAATATCGCTCTTATGCAGGGTATCGGTGATGCCCTCGGACGCATCCAAAACGGTAATGCTGCCGTACCGGGCATCCTCCTGCTGTGTACCTGCAAGCTGATAGATGGGGCTGTAGCTGCTTGCCAGCTCGACAAGATCCATAAGCTTATTCTTCTGATCCTCGGATACGTTCATCTTGCCGATCTTATCCAAGCTGTCATAAGCTGCCTGTGCCTTTGCCACTGCCGCATAGTACTTGGGCATTTCGGCGTTTTCAGGAATATCCGCAAGGGCATTCAGGAATGCCTGTGCCGCGGCCGCTTCACCTGCGTTGCCGTTTACCAGCACCAGGGCGCCATCACCGGCACGCAGGGACAAGGTATACTGCCCGTTTGCGGTGTTGACGATCTGAGTTGCGCCGTTAATGGTGACGCTGAGAGAATAATCGCCGTTAAAGTACAGGGTAATATCCTGCGGGTTATTATAGTCGTAGTTGACTGCATAGTAGGCATTTCTTCCAAAGTAGTTAAAGCAACCTGCCATTGCGCCGGCAGAGCCGGTGGAAGTAAGGTGAGTCAGTGCGCCGTAACCGTAATTTGTAATGCCTGTATCGCTGGCTGCTGTGGAAGCTTCTGTGACTACCACACCGCAGTCTGCCGCATTCATCAGCACTTCGTCAACTGCTGTGATCTGTCTGTTGACGTTTTTGATGTATTCATAGTAGGGCGTGGTCGTACCGTCTGCACCGATAATGCCGTTACGGTCATAATTATAGGTGCTCTTGGTCGTACCGATCCAGTTTTTCTGCAGGGAATAGCTGTAGGGCTGTACCAGGGGATAATAGGTAATGCCCTGGGCGCCGTAGGCCAGTGCGGTATGCACCGTCCATCTGGTCATACCGTCGGTCATATAAGCGGTATCTTTGGTATCCCGCACGATATTGCCGGATACATAGTTGCCCGCCTGCACCACAGCCCAAAACGGCACATCGTGCTCCTGTGCCTTCTGCTTGATGAGCTTCAGCCCGGTGAAATACTCCTGTGCATTCCGCTGGGTATCCTTGTCGGAGAAGACATAGTAGTCAAAGGACAGCTGCTTGGGATTTCCGTAACAGGTAAAGTATTCTTCCAAATACTGTAAATACTCTGCCTCGGTGCCCATACTCTCCCAGTAGGGCAGCAGGTTTGTATAGCCTACCAGGTTGGTATACTCGTTGGTCATCTGTGCCAAAGCACTCATTTGGCTGTAGGACCGATCGGCTGTAAAGGTTCCGTTCGCAGGCAGATAATACTCCGTCCACGGCTCATCCATCAGACTGATGCCCGCAAAGGAATCATAGTTGCTCAGTTCCCTGAGGTACTGCTCAAAATACGCGGGATTGGTGCCCACATTCACCGCATAGCTGGGCTGGACATACATGGAAATGCCGTACTTTTCCGCCAGTGCCAGTTCCTTCTGCTGAACGGCCTCCACCGACTCACCGTCTGCCATGGTATTGGTGGTAGCGGTAATCAGATTGATGCCTGCATCTGCAACCAGTGCGTAGATGGCGTCTGTTCTGAAGTCGCTGATGGCGCCGGCAGGCAGATCCACCACGGAGGTGTTCAGATAGCCGGGGCCTAAGAAGCCGCCGATGGGCATCACGCTGTCTGTTCCTGCCTGATGGGTAATGGCATTGCCTGTTTTGGGGAATGCCTCCTCAGGAGTCTTCATACCCAGCAGGATCTCCCGCATCAGCTCTGCATCCGCATTATTGGTGAAGGCAGATGCGGCCATCTGACCTGCCTTGCTGATCCCGATGCCCTGGGTATACTTTTTCATTGCAACCAGGTCTTTTACATCATAGACCCCATCGGGGTGCATATCGCCCTGTTTGTAAAGAGATACGGACTGTGTGATGGTGCCTTCGTTTCCGACACGGTCGGTATAAGTCTTTACAATGGTATAATCTCCGGGCACCGTCAATTCCGTGCCGCTGGCTGTGGCTTCCCCGTTGACGGTAATGCTGCTGCCGCTGAGGAAATAAGCGCCATCGGCAAGGTTATAATAATAGGTTTCCCCTTCCGTGGGTGTAACAGTTTCTGCTGCTTTCGCTTCGAGAGCTATGCCCGGGAAGCCGACCAACACAGCCTGTGCCAGCAGTGCCACTGTACACAGCCATGCAGTCAATCTTTTACCCTTCATAATTTCCTCCTTTTCGGGAATCGGCAGGTATGATCCATTCCGTTTCCCAAATCGTATTTATGTTTTACTGAATTTCGCCTGGATTCAGAAGAAGTCGCCAAAGGCATCGTCGGACTCTGTTCCTTCGCCGCCAATGTCGATGATGTTGCCGTCTTTTTCTGCATCGTTCTCGTCACGGATGTTTAAATCATCCCCTGTGTTCTCCTCTACAGGTATGGGATCGCCTAAGCCCTCTGTGGCTTTCGGGGACTGATCGCGACACGCCGCCATACAGAGCACCAGCAGTGCGACGATCCATAGCATCAGGAATTTCTTGCTTTGCCGTAATTTCATATTTTTCTCCCTAAATAAAACAGTTTTTACACCATTTTAATGGATAACATCCTCAATAACCACCTGTACGGTTTTCTCATCCACATCGCAAAATTCTTCTTTTTCTACCGTAAAGACCGAGCTTCCGGCAACGGGACTTCCGACCTTCTTAAATCGCAGGTTAATATAAATATCCCGGGGATTTTCGGAATTTTCGAGGATATTCTCCACATTTCCTACGCATTTGACGGTTCCGTTTTCTTCCTTGACCTTCATCTCCTCAAACACACGGCCGCAATCGGCAGAAACAAAGCTGTAGTCATTTTGGTTATAGGTCACATTCAGCCTGCCGGCCGCAATATCCTGCGCATCCTTGATATTGACAGAAACGTTCACGATTTGGTTCTTACCGTCGGATACACGATCGTACTCACCCAGGCCTTCCACATAAGTGCCGTCTGCCGTGACCCAGTAGGGCTTAATGACAAAAATACAGCTGTCGTACACGGAAGCGGGAATGCCTGCAATTCTCACTGTGGTAAAGTAGAAGCCCTTGGCGTCCTGTCCGAAAATATCCTCCGGAGTCTTCACCGTCTTTTCACTGCCGTTATAAACATACAATCCGGTGTATCGGTCCAGGGTCTCAGAGGGGTTTGCGCCTATAGTGCTATACCGGCACATCGTTGTCTCCTCGTAGGTCATGGTTTCGGCATTCAGCATCCGCTTATACAGGTTAAAGCCAAAGGCCTGATAGGTGCCGTCATCCACCACGGACACGATCCGCAGGTCGGTTTTTTCCACACCTTCATCGTAGGTATTGGACTTGACCTGGCAGGCTGCCGTTGCCAAATGTGCGGGAATGAATTTTGCGGTGACGGTAACGCCGTCCTCGCTCAGAACGGGATCGGTGGCGCTCTTAATGGCAACACCGGTGCCGTCTGCTTTCTTTGCCACCCACCCCGCGAACAGATAGCCTTCCTTCTGCGGAGCTGTTTTGGCATTGATATGCTGGATGCAAAGCTCCACCGATGCCGTCACATACACGCGGGAATCTGTTGTGCTCTGGTCTGCTGCCATAACACTGCCTCCGGAAACCAACAGGCATGACAGAAGCATAACCGTGCATAGCACTGCCGCCAGGAATCTGATTTTTGCTTGTTCCTTCATGATTGACTGTGCCTCCTTTATTGATATGAAATATGTTTCTCGGGTTCATTCGCAAATCCGATATGCACACTTTAAACGGTCGGCTTTTCCGGGCACCGTTCACCCTTGAACGGTGCCGGAACCTTACATTCCGTAGAAGCCGGAAACCAGCCAGTCTTCGCCGCTCATATTGGCGTAGAAGTAGACCGTATTATTGCTGGTGATAAACTGCTTGTTGGCCGCAGTGCCCAGGTCAGACAGATGGATGCGATTCCAGGAGTTTGCCTTCAGCTGGGCGTGGGCGTTATAACCCCAGTCCATGGTGTAATACAGATCCACATCGGTAGATTGGGGATTATAGATAAAGAACACGATATCCTTGCTTTCCTTGAACGCGGGATTTTCGGTCTTTACATTGGGTGTCAGCGCCAAATAGGTACTGTTTGTGACCCGCATCGCCTTGCCGAAGGTGCTATCGTCCGCACCGGCAGTCAAGGTGCCATCCACGCCCAACACCTGATAAGAGGCATCCACCACTGTGGAAAGACCTGCTACATCAGTGCCCTTCCCGTAGAAGCTGGATACCAGCCAGCCCTCACCGGGCATATTGGCGTAGAAGTAGACCGTATTGGTGCTGGTGATAAACTGCTTGTTGGCAGCCATACCAAAGTCCGCAAATTCAATATAGCTCCACGATTTGGCCTTCAGCAGGAAATGGGCATTGAAGCCCCAGTCCATGGTGTAATAGCCGTCCACATCCGCAGATGTGGGATTATAGATGTAGAAGCCGATATTTTTGCTCTCACGGAATGCGGCGTTTTCGTTCTTGACGTTGCTTGTCAGCGCCAAATAGGTGCTGTTAGAAACCCGCATCACCTTGCCGAAGGTGCTGTCGTCCACGCCGGGAGTCAAGACACCGTCCACGCCCAACACCTGATAAGAAGCATCCACAACGATATTGTCTTCCGGCTTACTCAAGCTGCTCAGCTTTTCCACACAGGCGGTGAGCTTGTCCCGATTGGTGACCTGCGCCTGCTTCTCCGCGCTGAGGGCATCGTAGGCTTTCTTTGCTTCCTCCACCGCTTTTCTGTGGGCCGCGGTGAGCATCTCCGCCTCCGGCAAAGCCTGGATCATATCTATGACGTTCTGCACCGCTGCAGCGCCGGCATCTGTCTTTTCAGCAGAGAACAGGCTGGATACCTTGTAGCCCTCGCAGAAGGTGGCATACATATAGATATCTCTTCTTTGGGTCATAAACGGATAGCCGTTGGTATCCTCGATCAGCACACGGGTCCAGCTCTTTGCCTTCAGCGTCACCTTTACATTGGTCACCCAGTCCGCGGTGTAATAGAAACTGGTCACATCGCTGTCTGTGGGGTTGTAAATGTAAAGCTCCGCGGCTTCTCCCGTCAGCCAGCCGCCCATTATTTTGATAAATGTGCCATTCGTGACCGTCCATACCTTCCCGAAGGTATTGTCGTCCACGTTAAAGGCCACCGTTCCGTCGCTTACCAAAGGCGGTGATGCAACGGCGGCACTGACTAAGGTCTTTTCGTCCCACGCCTTCCACTGCCGGATCTTGGAAACGCAGGCACTCAGCTTCTCCGCATGGATGACCAGCGCCTGATCTTCCGCGCTCAGTTCATCATAGATCTTCTTTGCTTCCTCCACTGCTCCTTTGTCGGCAACCGTCAGTGCGTCTGCCTCCGGCAGAGCCTCGATCAGGGCGTTGACTGTGTCCAAATTGCCTGCTGTGATCAGCTCCGCGATCTTTGCCAGGCAGTCTGCAAGCTTGTCCTTCGCCGCCTGAGAAACCAGCTGCTTTGCATCATCCGACAAAGCCTCATAAGCAGTCTTGGCCCCATCCACGGATGCCTTATCCGCCAGTGTCAGGGCAGCTGCGTCCGGCAATGCCAAAATGGCATTTTCCGCATCGGCGGCCGCTTGTCCGTAAATAACCGCATCGGAAACGGCGTAGGTACAGGTGATCTTCCACTGCCCCACCGCTTCGGTGCTTGCGGGGAAGACGCCGAAGATAAACTGCTTGATCTCAATGGTATCCGGCAGTTCGATCAAATTCCAGCCGGGATTTAATGTTCTTGCGCCCAAATCCTTCCAGGACGGGTCTGCGTACAAGAACATCGTCTGAGCAGAAGCCTGGGGATTATAGATGTAGAAGAATCGGTGCTTGTAGCCCGAAAGGTCCTTGTTGACCTGGAAGCCGCCGGCATAATCGCCGCTTCCGGCTTCCGTAATATTCAGACCGAATACCGGACCGTAAGTTTCATCCTCTATGTGATCCAAAGTGCCCTGACAGGGGGCATCCACTGTGCCCACACGCATTTCATCTGTCAGTGCGTTGATGGCAACCAAGTAGCCATCCACCGCTTGCAGACAAGCCTGCAGATTGGCCGTCTGCTCCTGGGACAGTGTTTCCTTCGCGCTGTCGGACAGGGCATTGTAGCTGTCGCTTGCCGCATAGATGATCGAAAGATCACGCAGGTCCTCCGGCATTTTGATAGACGATGCATCCGGCAGAGCATTTAGAAGCGTCGATGCTTCAGCGGCTTCTTCCCTGCTGATCAGCTCGTCGCTCTTTGCATAGATGCCGGAAATCTTCCACTGACCGGTCACTTCCGCATTCTTGGGGAACAGGCCAAACACATAGCGGTCGATCTTTGCGTCCTTGGGTAGTTCAATTCGATTCCAGCCCGGAGCCAGTACCCGATCACCCAGATTGTCCCAGGAGGGATCGGCGTACAGGTACATCGTTTGGGCTGTGGTTTTGGGATTAAAGATGTAGAAGAACAGGTTGCGATCCGCTGAGATATCCTTATTGATCTGGAAGCCTGCAGCATAATCGCCTGTTCCGATCCCGGTAATATTCAGCTCGTAAACCCAGCCGAAATCACCGTCCTTCAGGGTCTTCACTGTGCCGGAACAGATGCAGTCCGGCGTGCCGACGGTCATTTCATCGGTCTTGGGATTGATGGCTGCCTTGTAGCCGTCAATGGCCTTCATGCAGGCATCCAGCTTGTTTTTCAGTGCAGAGGGAACGCCGGATTTTGCCCCCGGCTCCAATGCCTGATAAGAATCATAGGCCTGCCAAATATCCGCCACATATCGGAAGTCCTCCGGCAGCTTGATGCTGCTACCATCGGGCAGTGCCTGAATCAGTGCAGAGGTTTGAGATGCCGCTTTCCGATTTACAAGCGCATCCGATACGGAATACAAACCGGAAACCTTCCACTGGCCGACCACATCGGCGTTTTTGGAGAACAGGCCAAAGGCAAAGTGACTGACCTCCACATCCGTGGGGAACTGAATCTTATTCCAGCCCGGGTTCAAGCTTCGCATTTCCAGGTTCTTCCAGTTTCCGTCCGCATACAGCTCCATATTCTGGGCTGTAGACTGCGGATTATAGATATAGAAGAACATATTTTTGTTTTCGCCAAATTCCTTGACAAAGCGGAAGCCTGCGGCATAGTCGCCGGGTGCTTTTTCGGTGAAATCCAGCACCCAGGCAGGACCGTACATTTCATCCCAGATCGCCTCGATGGTGCCGATAGCCGCACAGTCCGGTGTGCCGAACTCCAGGTCCTCCTGGGTTGCATCTACCACTGTTTCATACCCTGCGATGGTCTCATAGCACTTCAGCAGGTTTTCAACCGGCTCTGCAGGCAGAGTCGCTCTTTCCGATTCTGCCGTCTTGTCGTAAAGCTCCATGGTTTTTTCGATCAGGCTCAGGTACTTGATATCCCGATCCATAGAGAAGCTTCCCGCATCCGGCAGTTTTTTCAGTTCCGCCAGTAGATCTCTGCGGTAGCCCCGCATTGCGCCAAAATACACCGTGCCCCTGGACTGTATGCGCACACCTTGGGCATCAATGGTATCCACAATGATATTGCCTTCGTTGAAAAGCTCCGCACCCACGACCTTCAGCGTGCCCCAGGTTTGAGGCTCTATCACAACACGCTGATTCCAGTTGAAATAGACCACCTTGCGGAGGACGTCATCGTTATAGATGGGGATCTCCAAATAGTCATAGCGTTTGGCATCCAAAGGGGACTGATAAGGGAAATAGCTCTCCTTGGTGGAGCCGTCGAAGGTGATCTTGATGCTGCCTTCATCGTTTCCGTATTTCACATCGGTCTGGTACAGCAGCGCATAATTGGCGCTGTTAAGCTGTCCGACACCGTAAAATTCGTCAAATGCCAGGAATTTACACTGTAGATCATCCCGCGTACCTGAAACCTTCAGCTCCGCAAACTTTTCCAGTGCATTTTTCAGCAAATCGTAGTTGGGAACAATGTTTCGGTACAGCTCAGGAAGCCCCGCATACTCCATATATAGCTGCTTCAGCTGGGCTTCGTCCTCTAATGTAGACTCCTGCGTCAGACCGTTGATTCTGTCAATAATGCTCAGAAGTGTCGGCTCCCAGCGATCATCCTCCTGGGTATTCTCTGCGCCCATCGTCACAGACCAGTCATCGAAATAGAATACAGACTGCTCCTCCGCCTCCACACGGAATAAAAAGCCTGTAATCTGATCGGCGTTGAACGCGCAAGCCAGGGAGCTGAGCCGAAATTCCAGTTCATTCCACTGCCCCGGCTCTAAGGTATACTCCTGTGTCAGCAGCGGTTTATTGCCCTTCACAACAACGGATACCACGCATTTTGCAGGGTTTTCATTGTCGTTGTAGACGGAAAGATTCATCTTGTTCAGGTTGGCGATATCCAGCTCCGGGTAATTGGCGTGCCGGATATGCAAAACCAATTCCGGCCAGTTCCCTTGCTCAAAAACGTAGCGCATACTTCCTTCGCCGGATTTTACCTGACCCTGCGTCCCATCCACAATATCCATCGTCGCATTCATATATCGGATGGAGGGACGGACAGAGAACATCTCCCGCACAGACTCGAAGCCGTTGAGCACATATACTGTGCCCTTTTCGTCCTTCTGAACGGCGTCGGGCTTTTGCTCTTTTTTACAGGAGGTGGCAAAGCACAGCATCAGGACCAACAAACAGACCGTTATGAATCTGCCAATATGTTTCATATTGTGCTCCCCCTCCCTTACTTTGTGATGAAGAAATCATAGACGGTAAACGCCTTATCCGGCAGCAAAACCACCTGACCTGCGTCGTTGGTCTGCACGTTGTCAAATGTCAGGGAAATCTCTGCCACATCTGCAAGATCCACTTCCGCATCACTCAGGTTTACCTTGACCTGCCGTGTTTTGCCTACACCGCAGTAGCTTGTGTCCACGGTGACCTTTTCCATATCCTTGGTTACCAGGACGATCTGCATGGTGATATCCTCTGTGCCGGTATTTTCGTATGTGAAGCGCAGGGTCTTTGCCCCGTCCATAGAGGATACCTTTGCTTTGTAGCTTGGGCGGAACATTTTGGTTTTGGCACCCACATTCTCGTCCTTGTCCTTATATTCAGAGCGGATGACCACTGCCTCCTGCCCTTCGGGGAGGGCGGAAATCTGAACGGTTTCCCCATCAGCCGGGTCATATCTCAGCGTCCCCTGATTTTTCAGGGTCAAGATCCGCTGGGCAAGCTCCGCTCTCGCGGCGTACAGCGCCTCATCGCTTTGCTTGGCCACCACACCGGTGAACAACGTGCTGTACAGGTCGTCCACGTAGGCATTGAAATCAAAGTCTGTAATGCCCTGCTCCTGTGCGTACTCCTGCAGCAGGTGCTCATAAACGCAAAGCATATCATACTCGTCCATACCGTCCCGGTATGCGGCAAGTCTGACCGTTCCGAAGGGCTCATCACTGCTGTAGTATCTGCCGGGGTAGAACAAAAAGCCGTCGCCGTTGACCTCGTAGTATCTGGCAGGTGTTCCGTATAAGTCAATATACTCGTCGGAAGGGGCGTTTGTCAGATAGGCGTAGTTATTGACCTTATAGTACAGATAGCCCGTGATGCCGTGGGCTTTTTCCATCCAGCCGCACACCCGCATATCCAGGATCTTATCGTCAATATGGAAGGTGGGGTAGGGATCCACAGGGCCGGAGCAGGTGTATGCCCACAGGTCGCCGTTGCTATGGTCCATTGCCGCGTCCTGATACTGATTCAGGACAGAAGTGTTATTGTACAGGCTCAGGTACGGGCAGAAGGTGGCATTCAGCTCCCCTACCCATTCCTCTACGAAGTTTACGTTGGTAAACACCACAGGGATGGTCAAAATGGCATCTTTCATCTGCTGGGCAAATTCCGGTGTCTGCCGGGCAAACCAGCCGTCCTCCTCCAGCTGCTGTATCGCCAGCTCCAACGTCTTCTGAAGCTTGCCGTCCTCTCGGTACAGCTCCGTAGCAGGATCCCATCTGCCTTCCACCACATCCGCTTCATCATAGGAGGACGGATAGAAATAGAGGTATTGCACATAGTTCAGCTCTTCAGTGGAGATGTCCACCAGCGCCCGAATATAGTCTACCACCATTTGAGCAGGCTCGGAAACCGTGCCGTCTACATAGACCTGATAATCCAGATGCAGATCTACCGGCAGTGCCAGAGAATTGCCGTTTTCACTTTCAAAGATCCACTGGGCTTCCCGGGCATAGTTTTCCGGGGTGTAGTAGGTTCTGACTACAAAGGGATTTGCTTTGTATTCCAGCAGCTTCTCAATGTAAGCTGCCACCACCTCATCAGAATTGCTGTATTCGCCCACAATCAGCTCATCCCGATAGATCATAAAGCAGGACTGAAATTGCCGTCTGCCCTCATAGCGAATATCCCACACTTCCACGCTGACGGGAATTTCGGTTTTTTCACCGTTGAGTTCCAGTGTAAAGCTGCCGGTATACACACCTGCAGGCACATCTTTGGAATGAAATTCCACGGTAATGCCCTGATTTTGATTGGCGGAGATGGTGTTTTCGCCGTAATTGACCGCAATATCCAGCGGCAGAAGCATATCCGGGATGGAATCGCCGGCCTGGAATGCCTCATCTCCGTTATAATTGGTTTTGATGGTCTGATATTTTTGATGATAGATCTGAATGTTTTCCGCCGGGAAAACATCGCCGTTTTCATTTTCCAGTATTCCGGCAATAAGATGATAAGTGAGATCCTCCCCTGCCGTTACAATCAGCTGCGCGCCCTCGTACTCGTTTTGCATCATCTGCACCGAAAGCGCCCCATCCTGCTTCTGATAGGCTTCATTTCTGCCGGTCTGCTGAATCACCTTTGTGGTATTGTAGGTACTCCAAACGCTGGTCTCCAGCTTTGGCTGCTCCTGTTTCTGCTTCCCGCATCCCACCACAGCAAGCACAGCCGCGCCGACAACAACGCCGGCAAGGATCCTTTTTATTTGTTTTTTCACGCAAGCGCTCCTTTTCCAACGTGCCGGGCACTTAGTAGCCCGTGATGGATGACCAGTTGTTTTGCAGGTACTTATTGTTCTTGGCGCAAATTTCCTCAGGCGTGCTGCCGTCCAACAGTGCACGGACAAAATTGTTGCTGCCGTTATACCAGTATCGGCTGACACCGCCAATAGCATAAACCTTTGCCTTCACATAGCCGTCGTACTCACAGATATAGCCCTCGGCCAGCACCTCGTTGACGCTTCTACGGAATGTAGAGATCTCCACAGAGCGATCGTAGCCCGCAGTGTTCTCAATAGGCAGCTGGTTGCCGTTGGTTGCTTCGTAGTAGATGTTCAGGCCCTCATCAGAGCACATAAACTTCAGAAAATCCTTGGCGGTATCCAACTGGTTGGAGTAGGCCGGGATCAGCGCAGTGTGGTCAAAGCCGCTGCGGGTGTAGGAATTTCTGCGGGCATCCCGCACGATTTCGATGTCCTCCTGGGATACACCTGCAGGTGCCTCCCCTTCTCCGTCCACATAGCGGATCACAGCGGAAAGTGTTTCGTCGTCGGAAACCGTTTCCATTCTGTTTACCAGACTGCTGATGATCGGCATCTTAATAAAATCAATGTTTGTATTATAGTAGGCATTGCCCATCTCTGTTTCCAGCCACGCACCGTTGACGCAGAACAATGCCTCGTCCAGCATAAATACGCTCTGCATATCCGTAAAGGAGGAAGACGAGGAGATGGAATGCTGATAGCCGTTATCCTTGTCCACCAATCGGTCGATCACCTTCAGTGCTTCCACCTGGCCGTCATAGGCGTACAGGTTAAAGGAGTTTTCGCCCATGGGGTCTAAGCCGTTGTTGTAATAGGCCATACTCTCACTGCCCTCGTACTGGGAGAACCAAACAGGGGCAACAGAGGAATAATACTCTGCTTCCAGGGAGTAGATAAAGGGAGCTGTACCCAGTGCCTTCACCCGGTCACACAGCGCAAACAGCTCTTCGGTGGTGCGGGGCACATCCTCGTCGGTGAGGCCCAGCTTGTCCCACACGTTTTTGTTGCGGACAATCCCCATAATGCCGTTTGCCCAGGGCAGGCCGTAATACTTACCGTCTACGTTATAGTATTCTTCAAAGGCAGGGTCCATTTTTTCCTTGATGGTCTTGCCCTCACCTTCGCTTGCCACACTGTTCCACACATCGGTCAGATCCGCAAATTCACAGTCGTAATTGGTGCCGCCGATATTGACGCCGCCTTTGTAAATGGACTTGAAAAACTCCTGCGCTCTTGTAAAGAAAATGTCGGTTTCCGATACCTGGGACTGCATCTCGCCCTTGATGGCGGACAGGCCAGCGTCACCGATTTTGGAGATCACCTTCACATCGGTGCCTGTTTTTTCCTCATAAGCCGCTGCAATGGACCTCAGCCATTCATCGCCGTAGCCCAGCTTGACCACGGTAATCACCAGGGTGTCACCGCCAGCCCCACTCTGCTGCTTGGAGCAGCCGGCAAATACCGATAGCAGCATCACACCGATCAGTACCAATGCCAAAAGCTTCTTACACATAATCTTCATAATAAAACTCCCTTCAAGATATCTCGGATTCACTCAGCCTTTCAGGCCGCCTAAGTGCACTTTTTCCATAATCGTGTTTTGGAACAGCACAAACAGAATCAAAATCGGCACAAGGGAAATCAAAACGCCTGCAAAATACGCCGGAATGTTTCCCATATATTTCCCCACTTCCTCATAGGCATAAACCGCAAAGGACAGATTGGGATAGTCCTGCATATACAGCAGGGTCGATTCATAATCGTTCCAGCCGGAAATAAACTGCATAATAAACAGTGCGGAAATACTGGGCTTCGCCATTGGCAGCATCACCTTGAAAAACACCTGATAGTGGCTGGCGCCGTCAATGAAGGCCGCTTCCGCATATTCCCAGGACAGGGACTTAAAAAACGCGTGCATATAAAAGAAATTTGCCCCGTACAGGGTAACGCTCGTAATCAGGATGAGGGGGTTATTGATCAGCCCCATTTCATCATACAGCCGGTATATGGAACCGGCAGAGCCGTAAAGCGGCAGAATGGCCACCACGATTCCGATGCTGTACAGCAGCCTTGTAAATCGGCAGCGGTAAAATACCAATATGTAACAAACCATAGCACAGGAGCCTACCGCCAACACCGCACTGATGGTAGTGCGCCAAATGGAATTCCATGTGATGGTCCAAAAGGTATCCACCGCATTGATTTTTCCCAATTCGTTAAAGGCAGACAGAAAGTTCTTCAGCGTGGCGTTTTCCGGAATGGACAATAGGTCCTTATGCAGCCGATCTATTGTAAATTCCGCCATATTGGGACGAATCGCGAGCAGGGCACCAAACAGGAAGAAGAAAAGCACATAAGCTGTGTACAGCGCAAGAACGGTCCAGGCGATCGTATATACGATTTTCTGAGAAAAGGGTTTTCGCGCCAGTCGCTTGCCTTTACGTTGCATCATATCAACGCTCCTCCTTTCCGTATACCACCCGCTTGACCATAAATACCAAAGGCAGAGATACCAAGGTCATGGTAATGCCGATGGCAGAGGCCAGGTTCAGATCCGTGACGCCGGTTCCCACGCCACTGACCAGTCGGTATATATAGAAGGACAGTGTCATCGTTCCTGCCTCCCCTTTTGTAAAGGCCAAAATGGGGCCGGTGCTTCCCAAAATGCCCGCCGTGCTGAGAATGATAATGGTAGATACGGTGGGCCAAATGGTGGGCAAAATGATTTTGGTCAGCTCCTTGGACCAGGTGCAGCCGTCTACCCGGGCTGCTTCGATCATTTCCTTATTGATGCTGTTCATCGCACTGCCCAGGACAATGATGTTGGTACCAAAGCCAAAGGATACGCAGTAGAAGATGATCGTCAGCATGGCAGCGGGCTGTGATGTCAGGGGATTGACATATTCCTGTCCCGCCGCTGACATCACCATATCCAGCGGACCGCCCTGACCGACTGCGTACTTAAAAAGCACCACCAACGCAGAGCTGGTTATGATCTGAGGCAGGTACATCACCGCCCGAAACAGCTTTGTGCCGGGAAGCTTCACATAGAAGAAATAGCACGCCAGCACCGAAAGAGGCAAACCGATCAACATACCGGCCGCCCACAGGCTCAGGGTATTCAGCAGCGCCAGCAGCAATTCTCCACCGGCACCGTCGCCGGTAAACAGCTCCTTGACCCGAATGAAGTTCTCCATACTCCAGCGGTCTGCCTGTCCTTCATAGCCCGGTCTTTGAAAAGCCATAACGATGGAATTGAAATTGGCATATACATAAAAAATCAAAAAACTCAGGATCGGAAGCGCAAGGAATGTAAACATAAACATACGGCGCTGAAACTGTACCCTGCGTTTTTCTTTTGAAATTCTTTTACGCATTTCCTACCTCCTATAACTGGCTCACGGATACAAAGCCGCGATAGGAATTGAACTGGGTCTCCCACGGCGCATAGGGCAGAAGGACCTCCTCCAGCTCCGGGATGCTGTCGCATATACCGTCCAGGTATTCCCGGATCCGCTGTGCGCCGTCCTGAAGCCTTGCCCGCAGACCGCCCAGACGGATCTCCTGGATATCCCATCCGTAGGGCTTATAATCCCGCATCCAAACGGTCCTAAAGGTATCCCGAAATCTTTTGATGCGCTCCACGGCCTGTTGGTAATCCAAAATCAGTGCCCGCAGGGCTTGCTTATCCCCCCGAACATAGGCATCCCGTGTCCACAGACCCAGCTCTGCCTTGATATCCAGCGCCCAGCACAGCGCCTCCATATTTTCAAAAAGGTACGCATACTGTCCCATACGCTTGCCTGTTTCGTGAAGCTGCCGGGCATAGTCGGCATAGGGAATGTGCTCCACTTCCCCAAGGGCATAATCCTTCAGGCCCAGGAAGCAGTCATTATACAGCAGGCTCTTACAGGAATTATCCGGCCTGTCCGCATTGGGATTTTTACTGTTTTTGGTGGGGATATCCAGTAGCATAAAGTCATCAAAAGCAACGCCGAAAAGCTCCTCAAAGCCCTTTTTGATGGCATCCATATCCGTATTGCCATCGGCAAACTGCCTTGCCGCGTAAAGTGACGGCAAAACGGAAAAATAAGAACAGTCGTTGCCGTCATCTCCCCACATAGTGATCAGCACATTTTGAATACCGTGCTTCCGAACCTGACTCATAGAGGCACCCAGGCTTCGCAGGGAAAACCCGTTTTGCGGTGCAAAGCCGTTCCACGTCCAGGCACCGCCGGCAAACCAAAGCTCCCGTTCAAACTGCTTGTGGACCGTCATCATTTGGCTGTATTTGGCTTCATCGTCGGAGTAATAGTCCCAATAGCAGATCTCCACCTCCGCAGGAACCATATCCTTTACCTTCTCGGCAATGGTTCTGTCCCGTTCATCGTAGCAGTAATTGCCGTGATTGAGCAGGCGGAAGAACATATCACTCCACATATGTACCCGAAAGCCGTATTTTTCGGCAATCTCGATCACTCTTTTTAAATGCCGAACCAGCAGGGACAATCGGCTCTGATAGCCGTGCTTTTCCAAATGCCGTCCCAAGCCCACCTTGAAGGCTTCATCAAAGCCGATGTTCACCTTTCGGGAGGAAAAGCCTTCCGCGATCGCTGCAAACATCTTCTCGATCAGCGCATAGGTTTTGGGCTCATCGATCAGCAAAACGTCATCAATATCTACGATATCTCCGTAGTGAGGCAGCTTTACCAGATTGGTCATGTGGGCCAGGGTCTGGATCACCGGAACCAACTCGATGCCTTTATCTTTTGCGTAGGCATCCATTTCCCGCAGCTCCTCTTTGGTGTAACCCCCTCGGAGATAGCCGAAATAAGGCTCCTCGTCGATCTTATAAACATCATCTATGCAAATCTCCAAAAGTGTATAGTTCATCTTTGCCAAATGATCAATCAGCTCTTTTACCCTGTCGACCCGCATTACACCGTTGCTGGAGCAGCATATCATAGCGCCAAAATTTTTGTAGGGCATTGTACGATTTTATCCTTTCCCGCTATGATCGGAGACAAAAATGCGCTTTTTCCGCACATAGCGATAATCATCCATACTGGAATTATATCAATCATTGATATCGTTTGCAATACATTTTATCAATTTTTGATAAAATTAACAAAAAGCCACCCCTCCCTTTGTGTACATTGTCAGGGAGGGGTGTAAAATTATAGAGTTGCAACGGCTTTTTCGCTGATGATCATTGCCGCGCCAATGGCTTTCATCTCCGAAAGCGCTTTGGAAATGATGATTTGTACCTCCGGGTCAAAGCTGACCGCCTTTACGATCCTGCTGATCTCATCATAAAGGATCTTCTGTTGTACGCCGTCAATATTCAGAATGATTACCTCCGGATTCAGATAATTATTGGCTATAGACAGCGCAAAGCCAAAATATCTGCCCAACTGCTGATAAATGGCGGTGCAGTGGTCGTCGCCCTGCTCCAAAAGGCGTACAAATTCCTCATAGGTAAGGGTTTTCCCGGTCCTGCTGCGATACGCTTCCAGCAGTCCGTTTGCAGACAGGTAGTCTTCCAAATGGTGCCAGGTGCCATCCTTGGTGATATCCACCGGGTTGCATCCCACCTCCCCTGCACGTCCCCGAATACCGTGGCAGATCTGCCCTCTGGTCATAATGGAGATGCCTGCACCAAACATGGGGTTGAATGTGAGCAAAGTGGCCTCTGTGACCTGCCGGTTTTTCAGACAGCCTACAAAACGCTCTGCCAGCATCGCACAGTTGGGATCGTGCTCGGTATAAGTCTGCAGACCGTATCGATCCTTCATAATATCCTTCAAGGGTACATTCTCCCAGTCCTTGATCCCTGAGATCAGCACAGAAACGCCCTCATAGATCTCCACGATGCCCTGCACCGAAAAGCCGATGCCCCAGACGGTTTTATCCGAAAATGCCTCCAAAAATGCATCCGTCATTTTGAAGATCTCCTGCAAAACCTCCTCTTTTTCAGGCGTTTGGAATATCTGCTCCCGCTTCATCACGATCCGACCACGCAGATCTGTAACGACGCCTAAAAGACCACACTGGCTTAAATCAATGCCAATGCACAGATGGTCTGCGGAATTGACATCAAATTCCTCCGCCTTTCTGCCCACATCGCTGGTTTGGCGCACACTGGGAACCACAAATCTGTCTTCCACAAGCTGGGTGATCAATCCCGATACAGTTCCCCAGCTGACGCCGGTGCGTTCCTGCAGTTCCTTCTTGGATATGGGCCCGTGCTTTATAATTTGTCGCATCAGCTGCTCTAATTTGGTCATCCCCTGCTGCCCCCTCGCTCAAGCAATTCCTTTTTCCAAAGATATTGCGGTGATTATACCATATTTTTCCGTTTTTCGCAAGCGCAATTCCCACGCCCCCGGATTGGACAGCGCCGCAAGATCCTCATTCTACAACAGCTTTTATGTATCCAAGCACTCTTTTATGTATGCCACCACGCCGGCAGACCAACCGTGGCACAGGCTTCTGCGGAAGCCGATATAGCAGTGCATACCGTAGTCGCCGTGACAGTCGGGCTTATCTTCCCGGGGAAGGACATCAACAGGTGTTCCCCCCAGCTGCTCCGGCTCAAAATCCTCCCAAAAAGTGGTAGCACCCAGCTTCAGCATACCGCCGTAGTATTCCTTGAGCATGGCATTTGCCAGCTCCGGGGAAAAATCATGGACTGCCTTCAAAATATAATAGCTCATAAATGTGGACATTCCGGTAACGCCGCCGGACAAAAGGATCTCCTTTTCTTCCAGGGAAAGTGCTCCTACTGCCCAGTACTTTAATGCCGCCACCAGCTTGGTAACCGGACGGATCTCCTGCTTCATCAGTCGGGAAAGCTGCTCCCGTGCCCCATCTGTATTTCTTCCGAAGTGCTCCAGTAAGGAAACGGCGGCTTTTCCCGCCATAATGTTGATGGCGCGAACACCCTCCATCAGCTCCGGCTTATCGGCATGCGGCCAGTCCAAAAAACAGCCGGTATGGTGTATATTTCCCTCTTCGTCCACATACAAAGCCAGCTGCCTGACCAACGCCTCCAGGTAGTCCATCTGCTTTTGCACGAAGTCCTCCGCCCCTGTGCGGCTTAAATACTCCTGCAGTGCAATGATCCACCACATGGAATAGACCGGCTGATAATTCATATAATCCGGAAGCACCGCCTGCTTGCGTGCAAAATCTATGGTATTTTCCACTTCCTTGGTCCGTCCGTAAATGGTGGTCATGGCCAGTAGCTCCGGTGTCAGATCTCCCACCCACACCAGCCGATCCCGTTTGATGCCGTCCCAAATATAGCCGCTTCCGGCACACAGGTCTACTGTGCGTTTGGCAACCGAAAAAATCTTCTCGATTTCACGGTCGCCCCGGTAGATATATTTTGCTCGACGGGAAAGGATGATATTGGTACAGGGCACACTTTTGATCGTGCACTCCCCTGAAAAATCCAATCGGACAAAACGAAAGCCTGTATCCCCAAAGGGCATATCCGACCAGCTTGGCAGTACCGTGCATAAATCTCTGACCGCGTGGTCATTGGTGGCGTTCTGTCGGGCGGCCTTTTCATCCATTTGGCGTTTCTTGGTCTTGCCGGAAAACTCCTCCCCGGCTCCCAGCTCGGCACAGCACTCCCCTACGCTTTCTCCAAAGCGCACACGCACAGAAGAAAGGTCGGAGCTGTGCGCCAAAATGCGGATGCCGCCCCGCATTTCCTTGCCGTAGTCCAAAATAATATGGCTCCCGGCGTGAAATACCGCCAAATTGTGTTCGATCAGATCGATCTGCAGGTCCTGATGCAGCAAAAGATGCTCCGGGTGCTCCACTCCCGCGCAGTCAATAATTCGTTTGGGATAAATGGTCTGTTGCATAATCCGCACTCCTAAAGTTTGTAGATTTTTTAAATTCTACCATTCCATTCGGCAAATTGCAATAGCTTGACGCTTTTTTGCAGTTCGCCCAATCCGCTGATCGTAAGCTTTCCCTCATCGGGCAGAACAAAGGAACACGAATAACAATTTATGCTTTTCCCATCGTGCTTATTCCTTCTACAATTCCGGTTTATCTACAAACTCTGCAATGGGTGCGTCATTTGCGCCCTCAGAATCAAACACGATGAGGGTGTTTTTTCCTTCCTTCAGGACAGATTTTGGTACAAACAAGGTCTTCTGAGGACCGATCTTCCAAAATCTACCCAAATTAAAGCCATTGATTTCCGCAAAGCCCTTCCCGAAGCCTTCCAATTTCAAAAAGGTATCGCAAGGCTCCTGAATATCAAATTCAAAACGGTAGAAGGGCAGGCTACCCGCTTCGCAGCCTGTACGGAACAGTAGCTTATCCAAATTGTCCATAGGCAAGGGATATGCCTTCCATCGGAAGTGGATCTTATGATCCAGCAGCACTCTGCCAACCAAGCCCTTTTTTCGCATCATCTTGGGACCGAAATTGGTTCTGCCCATATTCTCCACCAGCACAGACAGTGTGCTTCCGCTCTTTGCAGAAACTGTTGTTTCATAAGGCGGCTCGTTCACATACAGGGTAGCGATCAGCTTACCATCCACAAAGACGTGCGCCCGATCACCGATCTCCTGGAATTTCAGGGGTGCGTCGGTGTAATCCCGGTTCAAGGTGGTTTCATAGAGGGTATAGCCATAGCCTGCGCCGTAGAATTCCGCCGGCATAGGTACTTCTGTTTCCACAGGCTTTGCAAGATACTCTACGCTCTCAAAAAGGTCAGCGCAGGAAACGGCACGCACTTTGCCATACGCCTTCTTGGGACGGTCCGCAGGAACAGCAGGCAATTCCTTTCCCAAGTGCTTTTTGATGACCTCACGCACGGCATAATACTTGGGGGTCACATCTCCGGCTTCTGTCAGCAGCGCATCATAGTCATAGCTGGTCACATCCGGAGCAAAGGCTTCATGATGGTTGGCGCCGCTGGTAAAGCCAAAGTTTGTGCCGCCGATAAACATATACATATTCAGACTGCCGCGGCTGAGCATATCATCCACGGTTTTGGCGTAATCCTCTGCGGAGGTGGTGTGGTGCTGCTCATCGCCCCAGGCATCAAACCAGCCGTTCCACATTTCCATACACATTTTCGGCGCATTGGGATAAAGCTGATCGTGAAATTGGAAGTTCTCCTCTACCCGACTGCCAAAGTTCAGCGTAGAGAAACAACCTTCCACAGAGCCATCAAGGATCTCTGTCAGCTTGGTGCCGTCCGAGGTAAACAGCGGCACATCGATCCCTTGCTCCCGATAAATGCGCACCAAACTCTTTAAGTATTCCTGATCGTCGCCGTAGTAGCCGTACTCGTTTTCCACCTGCATCATAATGACATTTCCGCCATTGGTGCAAAGCATAGGTCTTACCTGGTCAAAAAGTCTTTCCAGGTAGGCAGAAAAGCACTGCATATATGCCCGATTCCCACAGCGGATCTCCATATTGGGAATATTCTGCAGCCACCAGGGCAGACCGCCAAATTCCCACTCAGCGCAAATATATGGGCCGGGCCGGACAATGGCATAAAGGCCGTGAGCCTTTTTGGGAATGTGCTCTGCAGACCCAGCTGAACAGCTTTATTCTGTACACACTGCGCAATTCCGGCCTGCTGACCATTCCTGTGCAGAACACCAACACCCCCAACCCCTTAGCCCATGTCCACATGTACCTAACATCCCGTTATTACGAAAACATCACATTAGAGAAGCTGTCGACCCTCTTTAACATGAACAAGTACTATCTTGCCCATACCTTTAAGGCGACCTATGGCGACAGCATCATTCATTTTTTGAACGCCGTGCGGTGCCAGGCAGCGCAAACACTTCTGCAGGATACGGATCAGTCGGTAAACGATATTGCCTTCTGCGTAGGCTTTAATTCCTGTTCTTACTTCACAAAAACCTACCGTCAGTTTTTTGGAGAGACCCCGATCCAAACCCGTAATAGCTTTAGAAAGCAAAACCCGGAATCCCCGGAAGGTGTGGAATAATACATTTGTTTCGTATCTCCGTAATCGAATCAGTCGCAGCATTTTGACGCTTTTTAATATGGCCTAAAAGTTAAAAAACATCCGTTTTCCATAAGAAAACGGATGTTTTTTATGTGTAATAACCCTAATTTTGAAATGTTGCAACCCCCGGGGGTCGTTTTTTTCGGTTAAGGGGGAGGCGCTTTTTCCGCAAGGGGGGTCGTTTCCAAACCCAGAGGGGGGCGGAATTTTCACAGAGGGGGTCACGGCTGTTTTTATGCCAATTAACACATAGAACCGTCCCCTGTGCTATTTTACAAGTGTGTTTTTTCATTAAGCTGTTCCTATTCTGCGATGGGTTGAGCAATTTCTTTGACACCGGTATCATACTCAGTATTGGTGATTTCTGAGCGCGTATAACGTTCGTCAAATAGATCAATCAAACTTTCGACGTCGGTATATGTATTTAATACGATTTGTTTTTTTGATTCATCAATCTTAAACTTGCCCTTCCAACGATCAACGGTTTTAATCTTATTAAGCAATTCATCAGCACTCAGCGAAAGTACCTTTGAAGTTCCAATACGCATCATCTTTTTTGCGTATTTATGCTTTCCTCGACCAATATATTCTGTTAGTTTTTCCGAATTTGAAACTATATTTGTCGCTGTTATATTATTGATTATTTGCTCAGCGGATTGATAAATATAATTTTGAAATCCAAAATTGTTTTGCAAGAGTTTGTCATTGGCAGTAATTAAATATTCATCAATAATCAATATATCAATTTTTTTTGCAATGGTGAGCAACCAGTCTTTCTGCTCTTCGAAGATTGTTTGGTTTTCGAATTTGTTGAACCGAGCCATTAAACTGTTCTTTTTTCTGTTCGGAACCATAATACTCCAAAGATGCTGGTAGCACCAAATTGTAACATCACCTTTTCTTAGTTTGAAAGCAATTCCGGTTGCATTAGGCAGATCTTCAATGTCAAACACATCATCGGTTTCCGAATCAGCCAAAAATCCGAAAGGGTTATAGTCGCCACTTTGTTTGATGATTAAAAATTTGTTTTGGTTATCTGCTAACCGAGTGCCATCAACATATTCTGCTTCGTCAGATAAATAGTATTCGCTGATTACAGAAAAAATCATAACTTTGAGAACATCTCTGAAAGTATCGCCATCACTGTTTTTATTTTCTGACATAGACATTCTCTTGAGTCTAGGCCCAGTTTTCATAACAATGAAAGTATCAAAACCACATAAATTAGGATTATTATGGAAATCCGTCAAAAGCGACCTAATTTTTGATTGATTTAATTCGTTATCTGGCATTTTTATTATCTCCGTTTCCTTTATTCATTATAAATCAGAAAAACTCCATCCGATATGTGTTTGCGCTTGATGGTAGCTTCCTCAGAAACACCCTCGCCACGGGTTATACAAATATATTCCGCCTCTGGATCTACAATATCCTTGTCAGGATTGAGAAACTTAAAAGAATATGTTTTATATTTCAAAGCGGCTAATATTGGGTTATGGTAAAAAGCTTTTGAATTTATCAAAAGCGCTATTATCATAACAAGCATTAAAATGAAAACAACCAATCCGCGGAAAGTACTAACATCATCGGTTAGTAAAGGCAGCACATAGGTAACCAAAAATATAGCGCTGCCTTCTGTTTCGGTGTTGGCAACGATAATTTGCTCACCTGCAGATTTAAAACCACTGTTTTGTATACCCTTAAAACCTAGTGCTATAAATAATGTAGCAATCATCCAAGCTAATCCGAGGGCGGAAACAAATAGACCGCCAAAAGCTTGATGCTGAAAGGCTTTAACGACTACGAAAAAACCACTTTCCCTTATTTCACTAAAAAATTTACATATCAACGCCCAATAAAGACTACAGTCCAGGTGTTTGATTGTCAACAGCAAAAAAAGTGGAGCAAAAGATTGAACTACTAAACTTCGTTTTACTCGTATATTATCTTTTTCCATATCTCATCTCTTCATGTAAACTTATTATTTATACTTTTGATATAGCATGCAAAAACATACATATCAATCACAACTCAGGAAGAGCGCATATTTCCGTGATTTTTCTCCACAAGATGTTATACTTTCTATCCATAAGTCCAAGCGATTGCCACAAGATTTTCTCATATTTCAAAAAACCTGTTTTTGATGCGGTGCCCGAAACTCGATTAGGATTTCTCTTGATATAACCTTTGAGCTCGTAGTCTGTTTCCATAATTGCAAGAACCTCATCAATATCTTTATCAGGATGCTTTTTGGAAGTGGAATCAATATCAAGCAACAAATCCAAATGGTGACCAACGGTGAGAACTTCTCTAGTAAAATAATCGGCAAACACCTTGCTGGTGGGACCGTTTGAAAGGCCTATATGATATAGCTTAAAGCCAGAATCTGTTAAACTACCTTCAGAGTCAATTACCTGGATATGTTTCAAAAAAGTGACATAATTCTTTTTGATAGAGTTGTAATAGTTGTCTCCAACAAAGGTGGTGTCAATGTCTTGGGAAATAATTGCTGCCCATTGCTCCTGGGGTAGTTTTTTGCGCATAGCCGCCACTTTCTTTTCCAAGAAAGTAAGAGGCTTTCCAGTTTGAAGTGTACCGATTACATTGCCTGCGATATCCGTTACAGGCGCTGTACGGAAATCTGTCAAAATGCTTGTTGGAATAATTTTTTCTTTCCAGCACGCGGCAAAGGCATCTTCTTCCACAATGCCAACTTTTTTCAAATAGTAATAGTGTAAAAGCAGATGAAACATTGCGATCGGCAGGTCTTGATGCTTTGCCCAGAATCGATCGGCTGTCGGCTTGTGAGTGTGATCTGTATCGGTCGAAAGAGAGGCTACATTGTGTGCTAAAGTTAAATTGTTAGGATTATTATTATCATAAACAATAAGACCAACAGGTATTTTGTCGCCGATTTGTGTGCTGTACAAATCTGTAAGAAAATCTCCCATATTAAAGCCATCAATTACTTGAGGCGAAATGAGGTATGCCAAGTCACAACTTTTGAGATATGCGATGCTTTGTCCAACACCAGTAAGCATACCTCTTTTAGTTTCCGTTGCAGGTTTGAACTCAAAAGAAGCAAGCTTTTTGTTCGTTGGATCATAAAAAGCGGCATCGGGAGAGGGAAAATCCGCACTTGTACCAACTCTATAGAAATCAGCACCCCAGTTTCCGTTATACTGCCATGTAGCAGTTTTGAAGTTTTGTAAAATCGCATCAGTTGTTGCTTTAGCAAGAACATGGTGATTTAAAGCCACTGTTTATTCCTCCTCCAACATAGATTTCTTTGCGAGATGTGTTGCAGAGTCACTGCTCCACTCCTTGTTAACAACAGTTCTTAATCTTTCGCCAAATGTTTGAGCCACAATACAAGGGAAGGCATTTCCTACCTGTAAGCACTGGTTAATAATAGGTCCGACAAATTCAAAATCGTCTGGAAATGTTTGAATGCGTGCAGCTTCTCTAACTGTAAGTGTTCTGTTTAATGTAGGGTGAACCGGAAGCGCGTTGTGTCCAGGAACAATCGTGCAAGAAGGTTTTTTGCGGTCAAGTCGCGCAAATACATGACTAAAATTGGCAACCGGCTTGCCGGTTTTAGTTCCCAACTTTAGATGCTCGGGTAATGCGTTAACATCCATTTTGCCCCCTTCGGGAATATAAGAAAAACGTTCTGCAACCACTTTTGAGTGACTGGGGGCACGATGATTTTTCAGCTTGCCTAATGTAGATTCGTCTGCAAGATCCGTCAGTACTTCCTCAACTGTTCTATAAGGATGTTGCCAAGATTCGGGATTCTCAAAATATTTAGCTTTCGGGAACGGGAACGCCAAGTCCGTTTTTGTGCCAATCAAAATAAAACGACGACGCAACTGAGGTGCACCGTAATCGGCTGCATTTATCACTCTGTGTTCAGTACGGTAACCGTGTGCTCTAAAATACTGCTCAATGGTATTAACATACTCACCATTGTGAGCAGAAAGGATGCCGGGAACATTTTCCATAATAAACCAGGGCGTTTCTGATTGCACAACGATATTGGCGAATGCATAAACTAAATTATTTCTTTGGTCTTTAGTTAAATCGTGATTCTTGGTGTTAACAAATCTTCGATTTCCAAACATAGAAAACCCTTGACACGGAGGACCTCCAACAACAAGATCAACCTTAGCGCGTTTCAGCTTTTCTGCTACAAGAATTTGATTTTCTTCTACCGAGAGGTCAATTTGCAAGCACTCGTGAGTAAAGTTTTTTCTATAGGCCTCAACAGCATAGTCATTGAATTCTGCTCCGAGTACACATTCCAATCCCGCTTGCTCCAACCCCTGTGTAAATCCACCCGCACCACAGAACAAGTCTCCAAACTTCAGGGTTGCGCGTTTTGCCTTTCGTTCTTTACAAAGGGAGATTCCGAGATCTGTTTTTGCATAAAAAGAGTTGTCAGGCATAATTCCAGAATAAGTTTCTCCCTCAATAAAATGACGAACACAATCTGCAATTTTTGCTGCCATAAGAGGAGGTACAGCATTTCCCACTTGAATGCATTGAGACCTGCGGTCTCCACTAAAAATATAGGTGTCCGGGAAGGTTTGGATACGTGCGCCCTCTCGAGGTGTCAAACTACGATCAAGCACGGGGTGCACGGGGAGTGCGTTATTTCCGGGGACGATGGTAGAAGATACTTCCTGACGATGCAAGCGAGTATAAGTGTTTCCGAAATTTTTGCGTCTAATATCCGCTGGAAGATCCTCTGGTTTGGGAAGTTTTCCACCTTCAGGAATAAGTTGATATCTCCTAACAACAATATCGGAATGATTAAGAGCAATATGATTGGGAACTTCCTCGCCTTTGTCCATAAGGTCGTTAATAGCTTCGCCGACATTTTTAAAGGCTTTGATATCACCATAAGAATTGGAACTGTGCACAGGGAAAAGGAATTGTTTCTCCGATGTTGTTCCAACAATGAATACACGCTCTCGTTTTTGTGGCACTCCGTAATTAGATGTATCAAGCATCGAATAATGCAAATTGTATCCGATAGCCATAAATGCATTAACCACTTGTTCAAAGTATCTGCCTTCAAACATAGTGAATAAACCCTTTACGTTTTCAAAAATAAAGCATTTTGGGCGAATTGCATCAACAATTTTAACATAGCTTTCAAAAAGCATATTTCTGGGATCGGCAGAGTTTTTGTTTCCCATATTGGAAAAACCCTGACAGGGAGGGCCACCAATAATAACATCGATTTTTTTGTTACCGATATATGATTTAATATTGGATATGGACAGTTTTCTGATATCTTCCAATAAATACGGCTCGTTGGGAAAATTGAAAGAAAAAGTGTCTCTTGCTTGGGGCATTATGTCACTTGCTAGTAACCCTTCAAAACCCGCTTCTTTAAAACCAATATCCAAACCTCCGGCACCAGTGAAAAGAGAAATATAGTAATGCTTCTTATTGCTCATCACTTTTTACCCCCATACATTCGGCGCTAATGTCAAAAATTATACCGTTCTTTTTGCAGTAATCATCAAGTAGTTTCATTGTTTTATATGTAGGCTTTGTTTTGCCAGATTCCCATCTGTTTACTGTGGCAAACGAAACACCGAGTTCTTTTGCAAAAGCTTCTTGGCTTAAAAAGTGTTTTTGTCTGATTTGCTTTATAGTTTCGGAAAAAGTCATGGCAATTCTCCTTCATAGCAGAGTTATGACATTATTATAACATCTTTTTATATTTTTTGCAAGTGCGGTGCGACAAAAAATGACAGCTTTATTATAACATCATATGTTATGAATCTCTTCACATTTGCAAATTCATAACATGTAATGTTCTCGGTGTTCGTTTACGGGAGCTTTGCTCGTTTACGGGAGCAGATATCCATTGCTGGGTAAAGGGCTAAAATGCCTTTTTTAGGTGTTTTTCGACAATGCGGTAACCTTATATTCCCGCTATAATTTTAGTACAAAGCCTTGTTTTTGTAGCGCCTTATACAAACAAGAGTGCTGATAACAGGTGAAAAATCACAAAAAATTAAGGTTGATTCGTTTTGAATCAACCTTAATTAGTTTTGGTTGCGGAGGTAGGACTCGATGGGCGCCTGACTGGGTGGGTTTTGGGTTGATCGGTGGCTTGTCCCGGTTTGCGGTGCCCGGCAAAATCTACACCCAACGAAGTGGGCGCAGATTTATGCCGACCGCTGCACTGCGCTCGGGTCGCTTCATCTGCCACCGGCAGCGCTCCCCTCGCTTACGGGGCGAGCTACGCTCGCCGACCTCATAACCCGGAGCACAAAAAAATAGATGGCAGTCTACACCCGTACCGGATGCCGCCCGTCATCTATGGACTCTTCCCCGGGCTAAAAATTGCTCGCCAGCTCTCAATTTTTACACCAGTGTGCGCACTGGTGCCGCCCTCTTCGAGTCCGCATCCATAACCAAAGAAAAACCCATCCGAATGGATGGGTTTTTCTTTGGTTGCGGAGGCAGGACTCGAACCTACGACCTCCGGGTTATGAGTAAATGTGCTTAATATGCTTTTGTGCTTTTCTTGACATTTTTCAATGTTTTTTCCTTATTTTTCCGCCTTTAAGAAACATTTTGCACCATGGTATATAGGCAAAATGAAGGCACGTTGGTGTCATCGTTGGCGTCAAGCAAAACTTACACCTTAGTCAACTTTGCAATTTCTTTTTCCAGAAACGCACAGGTTTCGTCAGGCATTTTTCCCTTTAGGTTTTTATAAAATCCTTTCGCTCTGTTGGGATACAAAACGAACTTGCTTACCTCACCGTCAGCAAATGTGATTACGCAACTGTAGCAGTCATCGTTTGTCGCAGAGAAATGAATCATTTCTACGAATACGAGCTCTTTAATCTCTTCAGCAATATCTATTCGCGCTACCTCCTCTTTCTCCTTAAAGAAGATCATTTGAGACAGGCTTTCTGATGTGCTTACTGTCTCTGTAGGAGGATTGCCCAATGCAATATCGCATCCTTCGTATTTTCCGGCCAAAACCACACCGTAGCGTGTAGCAAGAAATGAACCTACTTTTTTTAAAATATTGTCAAAGAATCCCATTATATTTCCTCCGAAACTATTTAACAGTTTTTGTTTTTAATATGGTGTTTGAATGGTTAAATCCTGGGCGTAAAGTTTGAGCGAAAACCAGAATTGTTTTAGCGTATTGTGTCTTACCGAGCAATTATAGTACTTGAATTACTGGAGAAGGATTAGCCACTGATTTTAGAGTAGATTTCCTTCAAATAATTTGTATAGACACTCGCAATTGTGTCAACACTGGCATTCTCAACACAATCTTCCTCATTCTCGCATAATACAACGTATGTTAGATAGTACATTGCATCCATATGTTCTTCTTCAGTCAGCAAATCTTTCAATTCGCTCGAACGTACAAATTCAAGGGGAGCATTATAAATATCGTTTGCCCACTTCTTTCTCACTTCCTGAACAGCAAAGGGATCCTCATCCGTGTAGGATTTCAGTACATCACTTTCTTCAATAACAGGGAGAAAATCAGCGGGTGTCATTGTTTGATATTTCTCTTGCTTTAAATCGTTCTTCAGGTAATTAAACGCGTGTCCGGCAGCTCCGTACAGAGCTTTGATGAAAGGCTCTTCAAACTCAATAAGACGAGATCCTTTTTCTCTGGAAACAGCAAAGCTTACATACTCATTAAGCAGCTTCGCTCTGATAACCTCCCATATGAAATAATCGATGGCAACAACTCTGGCGCCTGTGCAAGTAGTATCGGAAAAAGCGCGATTGAATAATGCTTTCTGCATAGCGGGCAAAATATCTTCCTTTGTAAGGATTGTTTCGCTCTTTGTAATGAAATGTTCAACACCTTTTTCAAAATTACTTATGGACACTTCTTTTTTATCCAGAACCGAGAAGATATAATCCAGTTCTTCATCCAAATTCACAGATGCATAGAATGCTTCAAAGGCTTCTTCTCTTTCCTTCTTCTTTTGCGCTTCCTGTTCCTTCCGTGCCTTTTCTTGTTCCTTGCGTTCCTGTTCCTTACGCTCCTGCGCCTCGCGTTCCTTTTCCTTGTTTTTCTTAAAGTAGATGAATGCTGCAACAAAGATTGCCACAACGACTAATGTTCCGATCATAGTAAAATACCTTTCCTTCTAATATGTGTTTTGGGGATTATGAAGTTATGATTTAGAAAGCCTCAGCTATAGATATGAAACTTACTTTAACGCTGTCCACTTGGAATATTTACCGCAACACCAATCTGCCTTAGGGCCATAGGCAAACCCTCCAACGCGTGGGTCTATATTACATTTTGCGTTAGGCTTTGGGTCCGGGGTTGTAACTTTATCCCTGAACGAATTAACATTTCGAGGGCCCGACCAATTTGCGCAAGTAGCGCAACATTTTTGATTACTGCCTGTTGACCATGACATAGTATGTTCCTCCTCATATCGTAAATATTTCATCATTGACATTGCAATGAATCATCTGGGTCTGTAACTGGCACAGTTTGAACGTCTAAAACGCATCGAACACCGTCCAGACAATGCACAGGTATTACACTGATGTCTACGCTCCCGGTCCTCGGCCTGTTTCCGCTCAAATTCGGCTCTTTCCTGTCTACGCCGTTCCGATTCTTGTCTGCGTCGTTCCGCGTCCTGCTGTTGTTTTCGCTCGCGCTCCTGTTTTTCACGAAAACTCATTTCCTCACGGTGACGATGCTCTTCATCATCACGCCGTTGTTTTTCTTCTCGTTGGCGTTGCCGTTCCTGCTCCCGTTGGAAACTCATTTGTTCTCCATATCGGCGTTCTTCATCCTGCCTTTTCCGATCTTCCTCATAACGTCTACGCTCTTCCTGTTCGCGTTGAAGCTCAAGCTGTCTTTCACGATACTGGATCTCTTCATAAAGATTGATTGCTTCTTTGATATCATCAGCTCTGCCTCTTTTTAGAAGTTCAATAAGGGTATCTATAACCGGCAAATATTCTTCAGATAAGCAATCATTACATTGATCCACTTTTTTCTTGGCTGGAAGATATCTTTCTTCATACAGTTGATTGGCGCCTTGTTTTCTGTCGTTTTCAAGTTGTTCCTTGATCATCTTTTCTTCATCAATGTGTTGGATGTACAGTTCTCTCCATTCACAATACTGACCCAAAAAAGCTGACAGCTGTTGCTCAAATTCCGCTTGTCTTTGTTCGTAGTCCCTTGCTTGCTGTGCTACTTGTTGTTCGTATTCTGAGAGTGTCTTCTCCTTTTGCTGATTATATTCTTCCATTGCAGCATTATAGATTTCGCTATACGTTTTTTCTGCTTGCTGCACTGTTATCTTAGAGGACAGGAAGATATAAGCACATATTGCAAACACAGCAATTCCTACTAATGCTGTCAAGATATTATTAAAATAAGGAAGAAGCGCTAATAGAATTGCTACTCCAACGATCAATGTGATCTTAGACTTGGTCTTGGCTGTGTCCTTCTTGATTTCTAATTCCCGTAGTTCCGAATTTGCAAACTCTTTTATAATGGGCTCTTTAAGTTTCTTTGGCTTTTTCGGAGCGCAAGTGCGCCTATATGTCGCTTCCATCTGCTTTACAGCATCATCTTTTTCGTGGGAAACGCTATGTTCTAAATATCGACGGGTGCTTTCATTTTCATAGTCTCCGGGAAAAGTCGGCACTACACACTTTCTCTCGTACTGATCTTCCGGTGTGAAATTCTTTATTTCATATGCCGCACGACTGGTCTCAAGATATAATTCAGATATTATTTTCAGCTTTTCAATTACTTCCTCTTTGGACAAGCCGATTGATTTGTCTTCCATATACGCACCTTCCTTAGTGCTTAATAGTAAATTAATTATATATTTATAAGACTAATTTGTCAACCTTATGCGACTAATATCGCAAGTTAATATCTGCTAATATATTCTTATAAGACTATGTTAGGAGTGAGGCTATGGATATCAGTAAGCGATTAATTGCCTTAAGGGAGCAGTGTGGTTATACGCAAAATGGTTTGGCGGAACGCGCCGGTGTGTCCCAAACCCATTTACGCCGTGTGGAACGGGGTGAAGCGGATATTACTGTGGGCCATTTACAGATGTTATGTGATGCTATGAATGTTTCCCTGAAAGAGTTTTTCTCCGTCCAAGAAACTGATGACGATTTGACTGTTGCACTCTCCAAGCTCTCCCCCAAACAGAAGAAGTTACTATTGGCATTTCTTGAAAGCTTATAAATAACAGAGAGTTAATAGCTCAATGGCATTACGCTGTTGTCTTTAACTCTCTTTTGTATTTATAATAAGAATTTCTGGATATCTTACAGAGCGTCATAACCTCAGGATCACTAAGCGTGCCTCCAAAATCGGTGGCATGCTTTTTTATTATCTCTTTGCACTTGATGGATTTTTCAGTGGTTAATGTAGTTCCTTTTTCCAGACCAATCTGTTTTCCGTTTCGTTTACTTTCACGCATACCTTGACTGATTCTAGTGTGAAGGTCTTGCACTTCTTTTTCAGACTGGGCAAAGGCTGACTTGATCTGTTCCTCGGCTAAGGACATGAGAAGGTTGTTAATCAAGGTGATGTTACCTTTGAAGTAATCATCAACCGCTGTGTTACCGGTCTGAACAGAAATCTCCAAAAGGTTGTTCTTGGTGGAGTCAAAGATTGAAGTGTTGATCAAAGGCTCGTTGATAAACTCCAGGTGAATACCTGCTTCGTAGAGTCTCTTGTAATCCTTAAAGCCTTCAGTTGCGTTTCTAGACATTCTGGATACACTATCAAAGATGATGGTATCGCCCGGCCTAAGCTGCTTCATCAGCTTGTCCCATAGTGGCCGGTTCTGAGTAGTTCCGGTGTAGAACTCCTTGATGATTGTGGCGATCGGATACACTTCCTTAATGTTAGTAACTTGTCGGGTGATTCGTTGGTGTTTTGTACTGACACGACAATAACCATAAATCATTTTTAATTCCTCCGTAGTATTGAAAGTAGCTTTACTCAGTTTTGATATTTACATTATGTCGTGTTTGGGTCCGTTTGTAAGCGCTTTTGCGACAACTTTTTTAGGCTTTTTTTCAATACTGGATTTATTCGGAATTTTCTGATATACTTATTTTATCGACAAAGCAATAGGGGGAAAAATAATGAGTGATTACGTTGCTTGGGATGATGAAACTGTTTATAAATATGATGAAGCCACGTTCGAAGAAGCTAATGTAGCCTACGAAGAGGCAGAGCAACGCTTTTACGCAGAACAGTACCCACTGATAGAAGGCTTTGAGAAATATAATACCGAGACTGTATCTGCTTCAACCCTTGATGAATATTTAATGTTCTTAGTGAAGGGGTATATTAATGTTAGTCTCAGGTCTGGCCTGAGTATGCATTTGATGGATCTGTTAGAAGATGAATGGTTTTTCCAGTGGCCATTAATTCACTGGGCTTATGCTTCTAATCTCTTGCGTGGTATAGGTTGCAAGAAGGATATAAAAAGAGCCATAGACATTTTGCTATCTATGGCTCGAAATGATTGTCCCGGTGCTTTATATGATATTGGTTGTTGCTATATGAACGGCTGGGGTGTGGAAACGTCTTACACAAAAGCTCTCTATTGTTGGTTGAAAGCTTGGGAGAAGGGTTATCATCAGGCAAAAGAGGAATTGAAGTTGGAGTATCGGACAGGGCGGTTTGATGAACACGAAGAAGTTCCTACAGTTGTGAAATATGCTCTTATTTGTGAGATTACAAATTGGTTTGTAACAGAGAGGAATCTTACGGAAATGAATATTAATGATAAACTCGACAACCGGGATAAAAATGAGTTGAGAAAACTAAACAGACAGCTAAAGCGATTGGAAAAAGAATTAAAAAAAGAAGCTCCACTTCGTACATTTGCAAAACAGTTTTATGACGACGATAATAATCCGTATAAAATAAAAATCTAACATAAGATAATCTTCCTTGTAAATGAGGTGTAACAAATGGTGAATTGGAATGTCAAACCCAATACATATAAGGAACATGATTTTATTGAAATTCCTGTGGGGGCGCATCGTGTTCAGATTACCAGAGTGTTTAGAGAAAAATTTAAGTCAGGTAAAACCTGCTATGAAATCACGTTAAAGGTTTCAGGCTACCATGGGAAGCTTTGGTGTCAACTATGGGACGACCCCAATGATAGCATATCTAAAAACGCTCAGGATATCATTCAGTTTTTTGAATCATTCCAAATTGAGAACCGGGACCTTGCTGAGTATAAAAAATGGGTTGGAAAAAGCGGGGCAGTCTATGTAAATCACTATGATAAATATGAAAAAGATAAGTTTGACTATAAATATTGTTCCAAGGTAGCTTATTACTTGACAGGAAGGCAACGCGACAATCTTCCGGCTTGGCAGGATGGATATAAGGGGCCGTACAAGGATCTAGAAATTCCTATCGTCGGTGAGATGCCCTTTTAAGTAAAAAGAAAACTAGCGCTATGATGTGGTAATCAATAGCGCTAGTTAATACGAAAAGAATTTGATGTAGATCTTTCTATTCGGTAGTGTGTGGTATAGCCTTGGCGGTACTATTTTGACTTCATTTAATTTAGCTAATAATATAGGAGGGATTCAGTATGGTTACATTGGAAGAAATTGCCGGTAGGCTTGTAGACAGGAAAGATTATGATTTTACAGTCACTAAAGAGCATTGGGAACCTCAAAGGGCCGATGATTATGTGTTGCCAGCTTTTACGATCAAGGAAAGTACGGCTAAAGGAGCTGAGACCAAACTTCGGAATAAGCTAAGTAAGGTTTTAACTTTTATTGACTTTGTAGAACATAAACGTTTTAAAACTGGCTGCACCATCATACCTATCAGTGTTACTAATAAGGATAATCTTTCTATTTGGAAAAATGAAAAAGGTGTTTCCAGGGCAATTGCTTTCATGATAGAAATTGGCCTGATCAGCATCGAAAATGATAGATTTCAATTTGGAGCCTATTACGAAAAGGACAATAAGAGTAAGTACTACCGGTACTATAAGGAGAACGAAGACAAGGTAAAACAATATTGTAAGGACCACAACATTCAGGCATTCATAGTCCAGAATAAACTTTATCCTATAGATGAGATCAAGAATGTACATTCTGAGATCGATAAGTCAAAGGTACGTTTCGCTTCGAGGCTTAAACTTGTAAAGCCCGCAGAACTTAGCAAAGCAGAGTTTGATGAACAACTTACTTTGTGTTTATATGAGAATTATCCCGGCCTGCATTTTTATATTCAAAAGGCTAATGAGATCAATGAGAAATATTACAAGGATTATCCTAAGTTCCGCATTCGTTTTCAGCCCAACATCATTTGGTCTGATGATGGCCGATATGTGAACCGCATAGGCATTCGCGCTACAAATTCTATGAGTAATCTCAAAAAGGAACAGCGTGCAAGTGTTCTGAAAACATATGGTTTCACTCTGGAAAAAGACATTAATGCATCAGTTCCCAGGATGACTCTGTCGCTCAATATGGGCCATTGGATTGAAGAGGATACTGATATTTATGAATTGATTTATCGTCAAATGGAGCCGACAGGGACCTTCACACAAGAAGTGAGAGAAGCTATTAAGAAGTTGCATATGCGCGCTTATTTTGATGCCGGCGACAAGTCTGCCGGACATCACACCTGGCTGTCAATGAAACAAGATGAAATTGAAAGGCAAGATGTTTGTGATAAGATGGCAGAATTTAGAAATGCCATTATCCAGGCTGAGGGTGGTAAGCTTTATGGTAGTGATATTTTTTATGTTGAGTCTTGTGTTTATCTTATGACATTATATGACTTGTTGGCTTCAGGGCACAGAGTGTGGCAGGTGTATGACTGTTTCTATTCGACCGGGGATGAAGATCAAGAGTTGTTTGAATATATGATTTCAAATGGTGTGAGGATTAATTTTGAAGAGTTTTTAAAAGTATATTGGATAAGTTAATTAGTATATATTAATCATTTATATTTTTTTATAATATTTTTTTAATAAATAATTTATATAGGTATACAATAGCTGACACTTGCAAAAGGCTGATGATTTTAGCAGATCATCAGCCTTTTGTCTTTGTAAAGATTCGTACTACTGATATTTTGCGCTATCAAAGTACTTCAAACTTAATACCAACTACTGCCAAAGACATCGACATTGGCGTAGTAATTTTGAACTATTTCATCTACCGTAAATTTCTTCTTGATCAGAACTGCAGCAGTCAGTAAACTCATATGATCATAAGTATATTTGACAACATTATCGATCAACTGCTTCCTAAACTTCTTATCTACATTTACCTTAAACGGATTATTATCAAAGGTTTCAAGGAATTCTTCAAATTCATCCACAGTAATCATATTCCCATGCTGATGATTTATCTTGTAAAAGAACATGAAGAATTCATGCAGATCTTCGTCACTTAAGCTTTCCAGCTCTTTAATTAATGTTTCTGTTACTTTATCAACCTTATTAATCGTGTTTTCTTGATTCTCCATACCGGCTCCACTTTCTATTTCAAAATATATTAAACAACAACAGAGCGCAAAATATTGCTGTTCATGTAATTTGGCAGAAATAGGGCGCTTACGAATGGCCAAAAACACGATATGATATATTCAGTAATCACAAGCTTTGGAGGTCACTGAATAATGGGCAAAAAGAAATCAAATGGTGAGGGTTCCATTGTCAAACGCAAGGACGGACGGTATATGGCCCGATATACTTTAGGGGACAAGCGCTGTGCCATCTATGGTTCTACCTTTGAAGAAGTCCGGGTGCAGTTAACAGACACCCTATCCAAAATAGATCAAGGTATCCACATTGCACCCATCGGCTATACTGTGTCCCAATGGCTTAGGGAATGGTTATTCACCTATGCTCTACCAACAGTCAAGCAGTCAACTTATATTTCCTATGAAAGCTATGTCCGGCTTCACCTGGAACCGGCACTTGGAACAAATAAACTAACGACCCTGACCGTTGAACTGTTCCAACGGTTCTTCAATCAGAAAAAGCAGTCCCTTTCTCCTAAGTCCCTCAGGAATATTTATAATATGTTACACAACTGTCTTGACCAAGCAGTAACAAACGGATATCTAATGCGTAATCCCCTGCAGGGCGTTAAGCTTCCCCAGGTCACCAAAAAGGAAATGCTTATTCTTACCCAAGAAGAACAAAATGCTCTCCATATGGCTGCCCAGGAGTCCCACACAATAGCCACATTTGGAATTATCTTTACTCTCAGTACCGGTATCAGAATGGGTGAAATGCTGGGCCTTCAATGGGGTGATGTGGATTACAGTAACCACACCGTCCGGATACGTCGAACTGTTGGCCGACTTCAGAAAGTAGATGAGTCCGGGAAACTGATCCCCAAGACTGCCGGTGTTCCAACCACTGAGATCGTCGCCAGATCCCCTAAGTCAGTTACGGCGCAGCGGACGATCCCTCTGTTCTCTCAAGTCTGGAATGACCTTATGACTTACTACAAAAAGCAACAAGAACTACTCCAGTCACAAGGCATTCCCTTAACACCTACTACCCCCATATTCTCCACACCTTTGGGTCTTGTGTACGAGCCCCGTACCTATGAGGACTTATTCAAAAGGACTCTCAATGAAGCTGGTGTTCCTGATATTAACTTCCATGCCCTACGGCACACCTTTGCTACCAGAGCCCTGGAAGCCGGTATGGATATCAAGGTCCTTTCCTCTATCTTAGGTCATGCCCAGGCTTCAACTACATTGAACTTATATGCCCACGCCCTACCAGACCACAAGAGACACAGTATGGAGAAGATGAGTAACTTTTATGGATCCGGTAACAACTCAACCAATCAAACTACCAAATATAGCGGGGTGTTAGTATGAATAAGATTATCAACCAACTGAAAACCTACATAGAAACTCATCCCTTTGACCCTGGGGACAGTGATTGTGAAACCGTTCTGGATCAACTATACCAAGCCTACGCCGAGTCCCATGAAAACGACCCACCAGAAATCAGTAACGGATTTAAGGAATTAGACGAATTCCTCTGTAACATCCCTCTAGAAGATAACAATGCTGTCTTTACCCTCTGTTGTCGTCTGTGTAGTGCTTATGAACGGAAAGCTTTTATTGACGGGGTTCAATATGGTGCACACCTCATATTGGAACTAAACTAGCACAAATCCCACCGCATTATGAAACAACACAATGCGGTGGGATGATTTAATTATTAAGACCAATGTTTTTAATTGTCTTTCTGGTAAATGCTAAATCGAGCGTTATACTCTTCTGTTTCTTGTTCTAGTTTTGCTTCTGCCTCTTGGTTATATAGTTCTTTTAACTGAGACATATGAGATATCGATTCATCAATCTGGTTGCGTAACCAAAGGTACTTCTCACGTAATGATGCATCAGTCAACCTATTTAGCATAATCTCACACTTATGAATCAGTCTATCTCCATAGGCTTTCATTTCTTCCAATGTGCTGTAATATCTGCCAGGTAAATAATCAATAAAATATAAGCCATCCTTATCTTTAACAAAGTCCCCGCCCCAACGCTCCACAGCTGGAAACATATACTTGGTTGATTCTTGCCCTGCTTCTAATGTCTCACCGGTAAAAATCACACGAGGATATTTAGCTAGATTGCATTCAAGCAAGTATGCTTTGGTTAAACCTTGACCATAAATAATATCATCCTCATAATATAGGGAGCCTTTTGCTATTCCTCCCCTCAAAAGAATCGGATCATCTCTATTTGCTAATGCTCTCTGAAGTTGAGTGCATATCGTGAGCAATGCAGGAAATGAATCCTCTATTTCTGCGTCAATAAAAATAATGACACTATCAGATAGAATCTTATGCTGAATCCCCTCAAATGCCTGAATTTGAACACCATTGTAATTCATTGCGCCCTTAGATCTCGCATGAATAGTCTCAAAAATCTTATAAATTGTTTCACATTCTTCGTGGTCAATAAATGCCTTGAATCCTAAAACATCCAAAAAGGCAACAAAATGCTCTCTATATGCTCTCATTTCAATACTCCTCCTATACCTACTGTTTGTTTACAAGTTCACCATCAAAATGCTTCATAATAGTGACACCTTTTTCTCTTGGTAAGTCGTCAATACCTATATTGGGAAATGTTTTTGCTTTTCGCCTTGCGATGATAAATGTAACAAGAAATATCACTGCTGCCAGTACACCAACAATAAGGAGCGCGATCCATCTATCTATGGTACAGTTCCCGAGAACACCAATCAGGTATCCTGCTACCAAATAGCTGAACGCAATTCTATTTGTCCAAGCAGAATTGACTGCTTCCTCAAGGCCACTACGATCCAACAGTGATCCATCATTTTGTATTGCGATAGCCTTGTGTTTCTGACAGTATGCCTTAATGATTTTTTCAGGCCTAATATCTGTGTTTCCGACCAAGAGTATTGCTGCAGCCAACTGCAGTGCAATCGCCAAAATATACATCACATTCTCAAAAATAATGTTAAACAATCCCATATGTAATCTCCTTCAAATCTATATAGTAGAATTTTAAAACCATAGTTATATGTATTTATTATACCAAAAAGTGACAGTTATTCAACAGTATTTCTATTCCACACTCCCACCCAACGTTGAGCTGTGATACTGGAAAACAGCGGTCAGCAACAATCAACACCAATCTTAACCCGGCGTTGGTGTCAAAATTGGTGTCAAACGAAGTTTGATATATTCAATTCGCCTTAAAAAGTTAGAAAAACATCCGTTTTCGAAAAGAAAACGGATGTTTTTATGGTTGCGGAGGCAGGACTCGAACCTACGACCTCCGGGTTATGAGCCCGACGAGCTTCCAACTGCTCTACTCCGCGATATTCATTTTCACTTTCCTCAATACGGAGCACTCCTGAGTGCCTGTGTATTGTATCACAAGGGGGACTGTTTGTCAAGGACTAAAATGTCGACCGTCTTCGACCGTTTATGCGTCCATACACAATATATGAAATTGCGTGTGATTTTATGTGAAAGGGATTGACTTTCTATGAGGATTTTTATAAGATAAAATTGTGCTTTGCGTGTGCATTTCGATCACGCAAAGGAAAACAGCGAACAAAATTGTTCCCTAAAATAAAAAACGGAGGAAAAAACGATGGGTAAATTTGTATTAAAGGAAACCGCAACAGGATTTAAATTTGACTTAAAGTCCGGCAACGGCCAGGTGATCGCCACCTCTGAAGTTTATTCCACCAAGGCTGCATGTCTCAACGGCATTGAAAGTGTAAAGGCCAACTGCGTTGGCGGCGTTGAGGATCAGACTGTAGAGCCCGTTGTGGCTGTCAGCCATCCCAAGTTTGAAATCTACACGGACAAGGCCGGTGAATTTCGTTTCCGCCTGAAGGCTAAAAACGGCGAGATCATCGCAACCTCCGAGGGCTACACCTCTAAGAGTAGTTGCGAAAACGGCATCGACAGCGTCAAGAAAAATGCGCCCGATGCAGAGACTGTAACCGAATAACACAAAACGATCAACGCCCAGGTGGATTCCACCTGGGCGTTTTACTATATTCAATTTGCCAGCTGTTGCAGCTTGCTGACAAGATCCGTCTGCTCCCAAGGCAGGCTGTCTACGCCGAAATGACCTTCCATTGCGGTCTTGCCGTAGATGGGGCGGCGCAGCTCCAGCTTCTTGATGATGCCTGCAGGAGTCAGGTCACAGGTCTTGCGCAAAAGCTCGGTGAGCTTTTCATCGGACACCTTGCCTGTGCCGTAGCTGTCTACGCGGACAGACACCGGCTCTGCCACGCCGATGGCGTATGCCAGCTGCACCTGCACCCGGGTCGCCAGGCCTGCGGCGACCAAATTCTTTGCCATATAGCGGGCCATATATGCACCGCTTCTATCCACCTTGGTGGGATCCTTGCCGGAAAACGCACCGCCGCCGTGGGAGAAATAGCCGCCGTATGTATCCACGATGATCTTACGGCCGGTCAGACCGGTATCACCGTTGGGGCCGCCAATGACGAAATTTCCGGTGGGATTGATGTGAATGTGCTTTACATCGTCGATGCTGAAGCCATACTTTTTCAGTACCGGTGCAATAACGCCCTCACGAATATAACGGCGCAGCTCCCCGATCTCAAAATCCGCGCTGTGCATAACCGATACCACCACGGTATCAATGCCCACGATGCGGTTTTCTGCATCAAATTCCACAGACACCTGGGTTTTGCCGTCAGCTCGAAGCAGATCATTGCTGCGGATGCACTCGGTCAGGCGGTTAGACAGGGCGCGGGACAGTGCGGCAGGCAGAGGCATCAGCTCCGGAGTATGGGTACAGGCGCCGCCGAACATCATTCCCTGGTCGCCTGCGCCGCCAACCTCGTCGTTGGTGCCCAATGCGATATCCGCGGACTGGGTATGGATCTTACACACAATTTCCACTGTGTCTGCGTCAAAGCCGTCACCGGGATACACATAACCGATCTGACGAATGACCTGACGGGCAACCGCCGCGTAATCTACCTGTGCTTTGGTGGTGATCTCGCCGCAGATCAGGCAAAAATCGGTGGTAACCATGGTTTCACATGCTACACGGGAGCCTGCATCCTGAGCCAGGCAGGCGTCTAAGATCGCATCAGAAATACAGTCTGCTACCTTGTCGGGGTGACCGCAGGTAACACACTCAGAAGTAAATAATCTCTTTTCCACTTTTATATTCCTTTCTTTTGGGTATTTTCTGCTTTGTACCAAAAACAAAAATCGCACACCGAAGACCCGATGTGCGTTCTATCGAATCCTCATCTGTCGTTGCCGCCGGATTTGGCACCTTGAATACTCAGGTTGCCGGGTTTCATCGGGCCGTTCCCTCCACCACTCTTGATAAGGCTTGTATGCAATTCGTGATTATTTTACTATTTTTTACCCAAAAGTCAAGGGCTTTCCCAAATAATTCATAAAATTTTAATGGACTTTTTGCCGGTGCAATGGTATCATAGATGCAATGTGAAAAGGAAGTGATTTTTTGAGCAAGCTTCGACGCAAATTTGACCGTTTCTGCTTTAAACACCGTTCAAAGGGCATTCCCAATCTGATGCTGTTTGTTGCTATCGGCTCTGTCGTGACAACGATGATGGACCTGCTCGGATACACCTATATATATGAAATGCTGGTGTTTGACTACGACCGCATCCTCAAAGGAGAGGTTTGGCGTTTAGTAACCTATGTGTTCACGATGAAATCAAACATCCTGTCCGCGCTGATCACCGCGTACTGCTACTATTTCCTGGGACGGGCAGTGGAAAACGCAATGGGTACATTTAAATTTAACTTGTACTACTTTTCCTCCATCCTGCTGATGGATATTTTCCTGATGGCTGTAGGCGGAGAAACAATAGACATCTTCCATTACCCCAGTTTAGTACCCAGTGTCCAAAGCATCACCACCTTTTATGCGATGCTTGCCGGGCCGTTTCTCCATCTAAGTATGGTGCTGTGCTTTGCTACACTGTATCCCGACACCCGATTTCTGCTTTTCTTCCTTATTCCCATCAGAGCCTGGGTCTTAGCACTTTTCTATATGATTTACCTGGTGTTCAGTGTTGCAGAGTTTGTGCACGGCGGCTTGTACTTCCCCCACTATCTGTTCCCGCTGGTCCCCATTTTGAATTACCTGCTGTTTTTTGGCAAGGATTGTCTGAATATTATTCCCGGCGTTTGGAAATATCAGAAAAGACCTCCCAAAACAGTACCCCATACCCCGCCCAAAAAGGCGTCCCGTCCGCAATCCGGTTCCATCCCCTTCGACCGTGGCGCGCAAAAAGGCACACCGTCTTATACCCACCGCTGCACCGTGTGCGGCAGGACGGATGCCACAAATCCCGAGCTGGAATTCAGATATTGCTCCAAGTGCAGCGGCTACTTCTGCTACTGCCAGGATCACATCAGCAATCACACCCATATTGAATAATCGTTGATCACAAACTTTGGGGTCAGGCAATAAGCCTGACCCCAACATTTATTATGAAGCTTTTTAACCTAACCGACTGCCAACGTACCGCAATGCTTCGATTTGGTCGCTGTCAAATGAGCCGTCACGGTTTAGCTTGCAGTCAAAGGTCACAACACCGCCTGCGGAAATTACCCTTTGGGCATAAGCACAAAGGGATTCCTTTGTGTAATGTAATCCGCCGCCGGCCCATGTTGCGCCGATCCCTCTGTCTTCAGCGCCGATGGGCAGCAGAATGTGTGTTTGCGCACCGTTACAAAACCGTGATTCCGGGACCACAGAAAAGTCGACCTGTTCACCGGAAGTAAATTCTTCCTCAGAATAGTATTTGTAAACATAGGGTTTCACACCGTTATTAAAGGCGACGATGGCATCCGGATTTCCTGCCTTGATCGCGCTGTAAAACGGCTGCAGTTTCTCTTCGGTGTAGCCAAATTCCTCCCGGTACATTCCATCCAGCCACCAGCCTTTTACCTTGTTGCCGTACCGAAGCGAATAATCCTTCAAAACATCCGACCATTTTTTTACAAACTCCATTGAGATGTTTTGCCGCGGTTCCGTAAACCCGAACAGCTTTCCAATTTGTTCGTCCTTATATGGTCCGTCGCCTGTAAAATAAAGATACAGGTCAATATCATATTTGCTCAGCTCCTGATATAATTCTTCAATCAGGTCACGCCGGCTCAGGCATTCATCCGCAATTTCGTCCCCGACGATATTGCGATATGCACCGTTTTCAGCGATCATATATTTTCTGCCCTGCATCACGGTAATAAAGTAGTATCCGGCACCAATATCGTGCAGCGTTTTGGCAAGACGCTTTACATCCAACGCTTCGGTACATACATTCCAATCCGTCTCTCCTGCATTTTGGTTGTTCGTAAAAAGGGGATTGTTTTGAATATTATACAAATAGTGATGGAATACGCCCCATTTTTTACTGTTTATCCGGTCTGTAATATGCATCCGAATACCTCCTGCGACCTGTTTGCCTTCTGCGCCAAATGTGAACACTTGTGCCTTACAGGGTATAGCCGATGCAGGTAATATCCTGCGCTTCATCCTGTGTGGGGGTAAAGGTCACTGTGCGGCGTTCGCCCGGCAAAAGGGAGAAGTAGCTGTCGCTGAACACCCCGTCCCCTTCCAGTGCCACGGCGTGCACATAGCCCTGTGCTTCTACCGTAACAGAAGTCTTCGTCTTTTCCACAATATGCAGACAATCGGTCTTATACAGTTCCAGCTTGCCCATTTTATAGAAGCAGCGGTCCTGAATTTGGGCATTTTGCAGGTCGCAAATCAGGATTTCGTCCTGCTCCAATACTTCCTGCAGGGGCAGCTTCGTCACTGCCTGCCCATCCACCTGAACAGTCAGACGGCGGCTGGACACAGCTTCGCCGGTTTTATAATTGAGCTTTTGAACGGTCAGCTGCAGGCTTTGGGCGGTCATACCGTCGTTGGTCACATACAGGGTATACTTTCCGTCCTCTGCATCGATGCTGCCCACCACCGGCTGCGCACAGCGCCGGAAGCTATAGTAGGATGCCTTGGGCATACCGTAATAGTCGATCAGCGCCCAGCCCGATGCGGCAGGCCAGCAATCCGCCAGCATCCAGTACAAAAGCCCGCTGTTAAACCACAGATTTCGCCGTGCCAGTTCAAAGGAAAGACGTACCCATTCGTACTGAATGTACTGCAGCTTCAAAAGCCGATCCTGTCCGTCGCGGAATGTGCCCAATACCTTTTCCGCAAAGATTTTTTCGTAATCATAAAGCTCTCTGAGCAGAGCCGGATTGCCTTGGGTATGATACAAAAGCATATCTTCCGCGCCGTAAATATCCGACTGGTCCATCATACGGCGCAGGGAGAAGGTGCTCACCGCACCCATAGACGGCTCTTCCGCGATAAAACGGGCCAAATACTGCTTATACTCGTCCTTATAATCCGACAGGTCGTCCTTCTCAAGATAGTTAAAGAACGTTCCCAAAAACTGTGTATTGTGGGTCGTTCCAACGGTTTTGGAGGCATAGCGGTCACCGCCGTAGGGGCTGGACGGCAGGAATACACGGGAGGGATCCAGCTTGTTCAGCACCGGTCCGATGGCCTTCATCGCGGCGGTTCTGCCCATATAATCCTTCATCCGTTCGTTGCCTGCCACGGCATTCTCATTATCGCCGTTCCACCACACCAGGCTGGGGTGGTTGCGAAGCGTATAAGCGGCACATTCCGCTTCCTTTTTCAGCGCCTCTACAAACCATTCTTCCTCCTCGGGATAGTCGCCGCAGGCCATCAAAAAGTCCTGATTGACCATAATGCCCAATCGGTCGCATTCGCTGTAGAAATGCTCTGTTTCAAACATACCGCCGCCCCAAATACGGATCATATTCAGTCCCATTTGGACGGACAGCTCCAAGATCTTTGTGACCTTTTCTTTTGTTACTTCCGAGACAAAGGGCTCACAGGGGGCCCAGTCCGCACCCTTGCAGAACACCTTTTCCCCGTTAATGACCGGCGTAAAGCAGGTGAATTTTTCGTTAAAGTCCCACTCCCTGCCGGAATCGGATGCCTGCAGCTTGCGGCACAACTCATAGCTTTCGCTGCCGGGCTTGTCGGCAGTCTGCAGGATCTTCACGGTACGGATGCCGATTCTATGCTGCAGAACTTCCTCCCCGCAGGTTATTTTTAAGGTATAAAGCGGCTGTGCGCCGTAGCCCACAGGATACCAAAGCTGAGGATCTTCCACCGTGATATACTCCCGATGCCAATGCTCCTCACTGTAACGGGTGTTGGAGTACACTAAATTACCCTGCGGGTCTATAAGTGTAATGGTGTAGTGAAGTCCTTTTTCGTAGTTTGCAAAATGGGTATCACACACCAGCTGCGCCCCGAATTGATCCAGATGATCGGTATAGACATAGGTATCGGTAGCACGGGGCCGGTGATCAAATTCCACATAACAGCTCTTTTCGATGCCGCAGGTGACAAAACGCATCGTCCAGTCCCATCCGTAGGTACATTGTATACGGCGGGTATACAGACGGCCGCCGGAAAAGGCCGCGTGTCTTTCGGGCGTGTCCTTGGTGCGGTTTATGGGCGAGGAAAACTCTACGCGCAGTGTATTTTCTCCCTGCTTCAGGACGCCGTCCACAGCAAAGCGATGGGTAATAAACATATTTTCTGCCGTGCCCACGTGCTGATCATTGAGGTAAATTTCCGCATAGGTATCCAGGCACTCAAACACCAGCATTGCGCCTTCCTCCAGCGTGTCCACGGTAAACGCTTTGGTGTAGACCCAGTCCTCGTTTTCGATCCATTGCACCTGCTTGGCTGTATCCCGCCAATAAATATCGGCAGGCAGTTTGCCGTTTTTCATCAAATCGGTATGTACACAGCCGGGTACGGTGGCGGCAAAGCGCTCGTTACCGGTGGGACGCAACCCCTCCCATACGCCGTCCAATAAAATTCTTCTCATAATTGATCCCTCTATAAAATATCGTTTTCCGTAAAGCTCTTGGACCAGTGGAAAAACCACGGGGCATAGTTGTGTTCTTTTTCAAGGGCATCTGCCCAATAAGGCAAGCGCTCCTCCTCCAGCTCATAAATATGCTCCACTGTGCCGTCCAAATAATCCTGCAGAACATCGTACGCGGTCTTGCAGCGAGCCGCCATACCGCCAAAGCGCAGGTCCATCACCTCAAAGCCGAAGCCTTTGTGTTCCTTCATCCAAAGAATCCGGAAAATACGGCGAAATTCCTCTATTTTTTCTGCAAGCTTCGGAAGCTCCTTTTGAAGTCTGCTCATTTCCTGCCGATCTCCGCCTTTATAGGCTTTATACAGGCGTTTGCTGAAGGTGGTCTTTCGTCCCATCACATCGCAAAGTGCGGTATAAAAACGGAAAATATAGGAAAACGGACTGCTGTTTTCGCACAAGGGTGCAAGCAAGCCGTGCAGCCTGCGGTAGTGTTCATCGGCTTCATCGGGAATGTGGCAGTCCATCATTCCGATGAGCAGGTCGTTATGCAGCGCCCAAATGCTTGCGTTGGCAATTTTCCCGTCCAATCGAACCGGGTAGTTCAGTTCATCGGCCAGCATCCACTGCGCCTGCGTATAGCCTGTAAAGCGGCAAAGCAGCGCATCGTGCTCCGTTTCACAGGGATACAGCTTTTCTGCCGCATACCAAAAAGACGGCATAATAGCATAAAACGGACATTCGTTTCCGTGATCGCCCCAGGTGGTCATCAGAATATCCTGCACACCCAATTCCGTTACGACGGGGAATGCGGCATCCATCCGGGATATGGCAAGACCGTTATCCGGTGCGATGCCCATGTGCTTATGCAGGCACCCTGCAAAGCTGACCCTTCCTGCCGCCTTCATCAGACGGGTAAAGATTTGGCGGTAGATTTGCGGGTCGGTTTCGTAGTATTCCCAGTACACAGGAGTCTGTGTGCCGTCAAACAAGGCTGCGGGAATTTCGTCATTTCTTCCTTCCAGGTAGAAGGCATCTGCCCAAAAGTCCGGATGAATTCCCTCTTCTTTACAAATTTCAAAAACCTTTTGAAAATGAGTAAAGTATAGCTCTTTGCTGATGGGCGCTTCATCCATACCGATGTGGATGCGGTTTGTTCCAAACAGCTCCTTGCAGTACCGCAGAGACTTCCGAATCAGGCGGTAGGCATCATCACTGCCTACCCGCAAGGTGCAACCGTCCTGCATACTCCCCTTGTAGGGCTCCCAGGATGCCAAATGAGGCAAATGGGACAATGTCTGGATGCAGGGGATCAGCTTGATGCCAAACAGACCGGCATACCCCTTGATCTGCCCGATCTCCTCACAGGTATACCGACCCCGTTTGTAGCCGAAATAGGGCTCATCAGGCAGCTCGTATGTATCCTCTGTATAAAGCTCCAAATAGGTGTATCCCGCCAAAGCCATCATACAGATCAGACCGCCCACCCGTTGGGGCAGCATTACTGCGTTGCGGGAACAGTCCAGCATCAGGCCCAGGTCAGAGATTTTGGGGGTGATCTCGTATGCCCCTTTCTGCAAAACCAACGCTCTTGCCAGCGCCATATAAAAATGGGGCAGTGTATCGTATTGGATATGGATGCTGGCGTCTGTTTTTTCAATAAAGACCCTGTTGGCAGGGGTTACCGATAGGGTAACCCCTGCTTCGCTTTGCTCCAAAAAACCGTAAGATGCCAGCAGCCTTATACCGTTTTGCAGATGTTCCGGAAGCTTTTTGCAATTTACTGTCATAAGTACTTATTCCTCACCGATATAAACGCGGACATTATCTAAATAGTAGCTCTGATCCGTGTCAAACAGACGGCCATCCTCAAATGCAACGATGAATGCGTCAATTTGAGAAAGGTCCTCCTGCAGTTTTGCGGCAAATTCCTCCGCTGTGATCTCGATATGGGTCCACTTTCCGGGCTCTATATCAAAACGGAAGGATGTGCTGTACTGATTGTCGTCGTGCCAAATGTCTTCCCATGCGTAGTTCCACGTACCGTCACTGGTGGCGGTGCGCATAAACCGATTCAGGTAGAAGCGGACACTGCGAACCTCACTTTGCGCATTATACACGTCAAAGGAAACTTTTGTCAAATTGTAAAAATCGGTGGTTTCGTTGAAGAACGCCGTGTCTGTTGCCATACGCAAAGAGACGTCCGACTCCCCTGCCGGCACTGTGATCATCAGGCTCTGCTCGCCGTAGGTGACAAGCTCCGGGTTTTCCGCCTTTCGGATTTGAGTCATTTTGCCGCCGGTGTACTTCACCTGACTGCACTCGAAATACGTCTCAAAATCGCCCAGCAGATAGTAATACTCCCCGATCTGCTCATCGTATTCCATCACATTGCTTCTTTTTTCCGGTATTTCCACCTTGTCCGGCCGGATTTCACCGTTTTCGGGGGATTTCTTTTCCCCGCAGCCCACAATGCACAGCATCAGACACACCATCAGAAGCAGTGCAAGTATTCTTTTTTTCATACTTAACCCTCCTGAATGGTGAATCCGTCGATGTAAACTTCTACTGCCTTGCCGGACTCAAATACCAAATCCAGCTCTGCAATAGCATCCAAATTGGAAATGCTGCCTAAAACAGGTGCCTCGATCTTGGTCCACTGACCTGCCGTCAGCTTCACTGCGCCTACCGTATGCACCTGACTGTCATAGAAGGAGACCGTTGCGTTCAGGTCCTCATCCATGGGATTGTACACATAGAAGCTGACACTCTTGACCGTGCTGAAGCTGCCGCCCACAATGGATGTTTCCTTCAAAAGTGCCACATAGGGTGTGACCTCCGCCTGCCCCTGATTGAGCAGTGCGTGAACAGATCTGCTTCCGTCAACAGCGTAGTCCTCGCTGATCTGCAGGGTGTCGCCACTCATACACAGCAGGTAATCCTCTGCGGAGGCGGCAGTCTCAAAGCTCTCGATCCGCAGGCTGTTTGCCACCAGTGTACAAACATATTCTGCAGTAACGCCCTGCCCGGTAACGCTGAAGGTACAGGCTCTGTCCTTGGTCAGATCCAGACTAATGGTATACACACCGTCTTCGTTGGCGGTGAGTACCACGCCATTATAGGAAACTACTGCGCTTTCGTCCAGGCAGACAAACTCTACAGTGCCCTTGTTGATAAACACATCCTGTGTCTTATACAGCACAGCGGTGGGCTTCTTCAATGCGGCGATCCGCTGGAACAGCTCATTGCGGGCGGCATTGAACACATCTGCATCGGTCACGGGAATGGTGCCGGTGAAAATGCTGTCGTACAGGGACTTCAGCTCCGTTTGGGGTTCTAATCCGTTTGCATAGTAAATCGCTTTAAATGCTTCGATCAGGTCGTAATCCTGCACCGTATCCCGCCACGCAATGGCCCGCAGGCCGGGGCAGGGGCCTTGCAGCCCATAAGTTGCACCGGGGTAGAACATATTGCCGTCACCGGGGGTAATGCCACCGGGTCCGGGAGAGGACGTCTCCCAACGGTTGGGCGTCACATCGCCGCTGGGGCCGTAGTTGTAGTTGACCGACTTCCAGGCCATCAGCAGGCTGATATCGTAGCTGTTGCACATCCAGCCAAGGGTACGCAAGCCCACATTGGGACTATCGAATGCATAGTTGGCATAGGGGTAGAAGGGGGTGCAGCAGACATAAGTCCACAGCTGCATATCCTCTCTGCCCTCTTTCAGCTGTGCCAGATCCGAGGGGTTATTAAAGAAGTCGTTTAGTGTGCAGATGGTAGCCCGTTCCAGACCCCAACCGTCCAGGGTGCTGGCAGAAACGTTACAGGTCAGCATATAGGGCATATTCAGCACACTTTTAGATACTACATTATTATAATATGCGTAGTGCTCTGTGCCAACATATTTTGCCTGCAGGATCTCATCTGCGTCCTCCAGCATCTTCACAAAGGCCGTCAGCGACGCCTTTGCTGTTTCAAACTGTGCCGCAGTCTGCGGCTCGTCCACGTGGTCGTAGGGATAGAAGAAGGCTCCGTCCAGGTAGTTCACCCGATCTGTCACAGACATCTCTGCAATCGCCACTACATATTCCCGCAGAAGGCCGAAATTGCACTGCACCTCCACGCCGTCATACCAGCCTGGATTGGTATCAAACTCGATCCGATAGGTATTGAAGCCGGGGTAGTTATAATAGGCCTTCAGACGCTCCAAATAGACGGGCAAATCCATAACCTCATCTGTGCCGGGCACGATGGAGCTCATATTGTAGTCCATCAATACCTCGGTATAGAGGATCGCCATTTCATCAGAGCCGTCCAGCTCTGCCGATTCAAACGCCTCTCTGCCGAAGTAAGGTGCGTAGGTTTTCAGTGCGGAGGTATCCGGCAGTGTTACATCGTATACCGTGACCTCCATGGGAATGCTATAGGAATCTGCATCGGTTTTCAGGGTGATCGTACCGGTGTATAAACCGGCAGGGGTGGTCTTGGTGGTGGAAACATCAAAGAACAGGCCCTGATTGTTCCCCTTTTGTACGAAGTTTTCGCCGTATTTTACAGCAGCATCAAAGGGCAGCAAGGGATCAGGCAGCTTATGACCGTAGTATTCCGGATATGTTCTGCCGGTGCTGTCGTCAATAGACTGATATTTCAGCATATAAATCTGAATATCATCAGACAGGATCTTCTCGTTCCCGCACACCAGGTCGGACACCTGCACAGTGTAGGAGGAGATATCCTGCTTGGCATACAGCATCAGCTGCGCGCCCTCTTCCTCATTTCGTGCCATACTGATCTTGACGGATGCTTTGTTCACAGCCTGCTCGGCAGTCTTTCCGTCATCGTTTAAAACGACCTTAGCAGTGGCAGATTCGCCCCACACTACAGCATCTTTACCCTCGATCTTCCCTTTACCGCCATCGGCATCGCCCGCTTTACAGCCTGCCGCCGACAAAAGCAGTACAAGGACTATGGAAAGTGCAAATAGTCTTTTCCGAATCATATCGTTCTCCTTATCTTCCTCAGCTTGCCTTCTCTTACTCGAAAAGTCTGTTCAGATAGGTGCTCCAACGGTCGTCCGCATATTCCTTCAGGAAAACATCATTGTATTCTTCCGGGGTCTGGCCGTTTTTGGCGGTCATCATATCCACAAAGTAGGTGTTCAGGTTGTAGGACTGTACGTTGCCCTTGCTGAAGATATCGCCTACACGGTAGTAGCCTACATAAACCGCATCCTTGGTGCAGTCGAAGATGGACTTCTCTGTTTCGTGGAGCTTCTCATAGTCGTAATCATACTGGAAGGGAGAGAAGCCGCCGGCACAGTTGTCCTTGAAGATCTGAATACCCTCATCGGATGCCATAAACAGCAGGAACTGGTCTGCCAAGGTGGAGGCGTTGCTGTAGACCGGTGCAAAAACAGTATGGGTGGGTGCCAGAGTGGCCACCATATTGCGTGCACTGCGGATGTATTCCACTTCTTCCTCGGTTACGCCTTCAGGCAGTTCCCCTTCGCCGTCTACGTATGCAACCACCTGAGACAGCATCTCATCGGAGGTGATATTGGGCAGGCGCTTTTCATTGCTTGCGGAGTAGCTGTTGGTTGCCTCCAAAATGTTGCTGGCAACAGGGGCTTTCATCATCTTGATGGTGGAATCCAGCTCCACAGTGGTGTTGTTCTGAATCTCCTGCATCAGCCAGTCGCCGGATACGTAAAATGCGTAGTTATATTTGCTGATCATAAAGCGGGTCTGATATTCGTTGAGACGGTTTACGCCGATTTCCGCGGCATTTTGAATAACATAACCGGCATCGTAATTGAGAATATCATAGCAGGTCTGCGCCGCTGCCAGACGACCGGGCTGATTGAAGATCTTGTTGGAGTTCTTCTCCTCACGGTTCATACTGCTGTTATAGCCGATGCCCTCGTAGAATTTGGTGTAGTTCTCGAAGCCCTCGTACTGTGCCCACCAAATCTGATAAAGGGAGGTAGACCAGTAGTCGACCATACCGGGGACGAAGAATACACATTCCTTCTCCTTCAGTCTTTCACAAAGCGCGATCAGCTCATCGGTGGTTCTGGGCAGCTCCCAGTTGCCCTCACCCAGGGCGTTGTTGATCACGTCCTCATTGTAAAACAGGCTGTGGTTACCGGCAACGTAGGGCATCCAGTAATAGGTGTCGTCTGCAGTATCCTCTGTGTCACGACCATCCACCTGGCACATCTTTTTCAGGCCGGGGAACAGCTTTTCGGCAATGGTGGTATCCTCGCCGGGAATGGTGGTATTGTACAGCTGGGTCAGATCCCGCATTGCCTGACCGCCCTCGTACATCTTGGCGAAGGAATTGAGTGTACCGTAGCCCTCGGACTTACTGAAGTACAGGTCTACGTCATTATAATTGGGGTTACGCAGGCTGTTTTCGATCACGCCGGGAGTTCTGACGATCTCCAGTTTCACGTTCACGCCGGGATTCTTTTCCTTAAATGCCTTGACCATCGCTTCCATCCACTGGGTGCCATAGCCCATTGCGTAATACATAATGTTCAGATTGGTGGTATCTTCAACCGTGTTATCCACCAACTGCTGACTGCCGCCGGCGCCGCCGCAGCCGGTCAGCACCGTGCCCATAACCAGCACAATGCAAACAAGTAATGCAATGATTCTTTTCATTTTCATAATCAATCACCTTTCATAATCCTTGTTACTTTAGCCCTTGATGCCACCGGCAGAAACATTGTTCATCAGCTTACCGCTGAAAATCATATATAGTACCACAACCGGTATGATCGAAAGGAAGATTCCCGCAAAGTATGTGGGGGTCTGCAGGCCGATATAGAACATAAACGACCGCAGCACATAAAGCGTACTGGAAAGCGTGGGATGGGTCTTCTGATAAACCATCACCGTTGCGTAATCGTTCCAGTAGAAGATAAAGTTCATAATACCCTGGGCTGTGATGATCGGTACCGCACAGGGAAGCATAATGTTTTTGAATACGGAGAACGGTCCTGCGCCGTCAATCTTCGCCGCCTCAGCATAGGCATTGGGCAGGCCCTTAAAGTAGGCGTACATAATCAGGAATAAGCCGCCGTGTCCTGCGCCCTGACTGACGTAGTAAAACCAGTTGTCCACCATATTCATCTCGGAGAGCATCTTGTACTTTGCCGCATCCTGACCGTAGGTGGGGATCATCATCTGCACCATAATAAAGGCATACAAAAATCCTCTGCCACGGAATTCATAACGGGCGGTGACATAGGAAAACAAAGTGGTCACCACCAGGCGGGGGGCGGTACAGCCGATGCTGTAAACCAAAGAGTTCAGCAGCATCTCCGGGTAGGAGATCCAGCGCATCACACCGTTACTACCGCTGACAGGTTGCATAAACTTCTCAGAAACGTCAATAAAGTTTTGGAAGGTATATTTGCCCACGAACAGATCGTGACTTAAAACCTTGTCCAAATAGGTCATAGGATCGCCCAGTGCCACGTTCAGACCCCAAAGTGCCATAAACACCAGCACACTGCCCCACACCAGGGGAATCACACCTAAGAAGTTGACCCAAAAGCCGTTGGAACGGAGCTCCTTACGCCGTGTTTTTAGTTTTGACATCAGTACTCCACCTCCGTTCCAAATCGCTTCATAACCTTACGGAAGATCACATACAGCGGCACAGTCAAGAGGGTAAAGATGATACCCAGTGCGGCGGCGTGGTTGTATTCATTCACATCGCCGGTGAGCACCACGCTGTACATCCAGTAGCTCAGGGTTTGGGTGCCGTATTTGCCTTGGGTCAGTACCAAAACCGAGCCGGTGGCACCAAACATTCCAATGATCTGAATGGACAGCATATTCACAAAGTTGGGCCATACCAGTGGCAGTACCACGGTGAAAAATTCTCTGCCGGGGGTGATGCCCTCCAATTTGCCGTACTCGATCAAATCTGTAGGAATACGTCCGACGATGCTGGTCCAGGTCAGCAGGTTTGCACCCACGCCCACCAAAACGTCGAAGATCAAAACGTACAGAAGACCGCTTTGGGTCATCATGGAATAGGGATCGGAGGATCCGGTAAGCTTTTGGATCTGATGGAAAAACCAGCCGTCGGAGGCCATAAAGTTCTCATACAGCAGTGCCATCATAATGCCGCCGATGGCGCCGGGTAAATACAGCGCCAGGCGGATAAACTTGTGTCCCAACACCTTGCGGAACAGCAAGTAGGAGAAAAACATACACAGCGGAATGAACAGTACATTCATCAGGAAAAATACCATTGTGTTTGCAAAGGCCAGCGGCATATCCACGCCGGTGGCCATGGTGAGCGCATCCACGGCCCATCTGAAGTTATCCAGGCCCACCTCACCGGTCAACACATTGGTAAAGGTCATCACAAGACTGTTCCACTGCATTCCCGCCCAAAATACCAGCAAGTGCAGGATCGCAGGTACGCAAAAAGCAATGATAAACAGCTTTTCGCGGGGTGTATTTCTGGATTTACCTTTGCTCAGTCTTCTCATTTTTCTGTTCCCTCTTCCCTGTCTTCTTGCGAAGCAGTATCACTGCGCCGCCCAACAAGACCATTGCCCCGGCAATAACAGCGATCACGACGGGATCAAAACCGCTATCCGCTTTTTGTGCGCCGCCTTCCGCAATGGGAGCTTCCTCTGTAAATTTCTGCGTCTGCACTTCGATCCGCTTGTCCTCACGGATGCCGCTGAGGATCAGCGTATAGCTCAGCGTTGTTTTATCGTAGCTTGCCATGGGCAAAAATTCCACGCCGTTGACCAGCAGGCTTGTTAAGCGGTATCCGCCATCCACCTGAATTTGAACGGTCGCTGTGCCGCCTGCCAAAACAGATTCCTTGTCGGTCACGATTTTTACATGCTCAGCATCTTCTGCGGTGATGCCGTAGGTGCGGCTGTCCTCTTTCAGGGTGTAGCTAAAGGAAATATCCTGCAGCACATTTTCCAAGGTGACCACATAGCTGCCGTCTGCCGTCAGCTCAGGGGTTACTTCCTCGCCGTTTAACAGCAGCTTGTCTAAATCCTTGCCCTCATTGGGGAATACCGCAAGTGTTATGCGCTCCCCTTCCAAAAACAGGGGCTTATATACTGCTTTGGCATTTTCCTTTGCCGCCTCGTCGGAGGCATCGGTGACACTTCGCACCGCCAAGGTGGAAGCCACAATGAAATCATCACCGGTATCCGGGGTGCGCGTTACAATGTTCAGGGTGCTGCCGTGGCGCTGTGTGCTGTCAAACCAGGTGATCAGCTGCATATCCTCCACGGATGTACCCGCCTTGACGTACCAGCGGTCATACTTGTACACCCCGTCTTCGTAGCATTTTACAATGCCCACTTCCACAATGCTCCAGGAATCGGGCTTAAATACATCGGCCGTGCCGGTACTCAGCGCACTGACGTGGAAGCCGTGGGAAATGGTGGCAAAACCCACCCAAAGCTCAATATGTGTGCCGGTCCTGGACCAAATATCCGAAGTGTCGGAGCCGTAGCCCAAACGCAGACCGCCACCGGTCTTGGGGATGTAGTAGGCAAAGCGGATCGCTCTGTTGAGTACCCCTTCCTGACCGTCTGCAAACAGGGTGCCGATTTGATCCACACTGTAGGCGGGGATCACGATCTTGTCCTTTCCTGTAAGCTCGTACAGATCGTAAACTTCTGCCTCATCCACTGTCAGGTGGTGCACCTCAATTTCCACCGTCAGCTGATCGTCCTTGGAGGGCGCTTCCAGTTCATATTGGTACACCCCCTGCTTGGTGCTGATGGGAATAATGGGCTCCCCATTTAGCAGTACCTTCTGCAGTACCACCGAGGTCTGTGCATCCCTGCCTGCCAAAGTGACATCGATCAGGGACTTGTTGCCCGGTACAACATCGGTATTGGCCAGAATATACGGGCTGCTTTGCTGCTCCTGCCCGTTGACGATGTAGGTCACCGGCAGTGTAGCGTAGCCGTATAATGTGCTCAGCGTAACGGGATTTGTGGTATAGGCGCACAGCAGGTTGCCCCGCAGCCGTCCCAAATTCTTATCCAGACAGGACAGCACTTCCTTGCCGTCGATCTTCACATAGATCTTCTTGCCTACGAGCTTTCTCTGACTGTTGAAGAAATCGGTGATGCCCATTTCCAGCTCATATTTTTCAGGCAGGAAGCCATCGTAGCTGCCCAGCACTTCATCGGCACTGTCTCTCATCACAAAGGACGTGCCGCCGTTGGGTGCAAAATACAAGCTGATACGGTAGCCTGCCTGGTCAAACAGATCGGACTGCTTACACAGAGCCAAGATCAATTCCTGCAATGCACTGCGGTCTACCTTGGAGGTATCCACGTTTACCCGCAAAGCATAGTTCATATTATTGGTATCCGGAACGTTCCCAAGCACGTTGGTCCAAATCACACCGCCGCCTGCATCGGTACGGTTGAGATTCATCGTGGCCCTTCCCAGCAGGTCGTAAAGATCGTAGACCTTTACATCGGTCTTGGGAATCGAGCCTGCACAGGTACCCAAAATTGCCGTTCCGTCACTGACGTAGGCGGCGATCACGGTGCCCATGGCACCTGCGGAGACATATTCTGTCGTGTCGTCAAAGTGCATCAGCTCTGTGCCGTCTGCCTTGATGTAAATTCTTCTTGCGACCACTGCGCCGCCCTCGTCATACAGATTCACAACGCCGTATTCCAGCAGGAAGGAGCCGTTAAAGTCGAATTTCTGCTCCCCACCGTAGCAGGTCACCATATTGCTTCCGTCGGTGGTCGTATTTTTATAAATGTATACGGTATCGTTTGCATTGTTGGGGTCGGCACTCAGCTCGATCTGATAGCCAAACCCACCGCTTACAGGCCAGTGTCCCTTCAGACCCAGCCCGATGATCAGATTCTGCTGCGTGTTTTTCTGCAAGGTGACCTTTGTTTTCAGTGCCACGTTGCCCTTGCCGCTTTCATCCGCGTTGCCGATCAGCACGCCCCAGATCTTTTCACCGTTTGCGTCCTTGCTGTTTACTTCCAGCTTTTCCCGGAAGCTCAAATCATAAATGTCGTAAACCGTGGCACTGCCTGCCTGATAGTTTCTCACCGATGCCAGGGGCAGGTCGATGCCGCTGGCATAGACGTCTACTTTGACACCCAGCTGACTGTCGGGAAGGGCATCAACGGCATCATCATAGTGGAGGAGCTCCTGCCCGTCCTTCTTCACATAGATGCGTCTGCCTGCCGGTGTGTCCGGCGCACCCACTTCAAACAGGTCTACAACGCCAAATTCCAGCTCATACTCACCGTTCAGATCTACATCCATATCCTGAACATAGATCTGTGTGCCTGCACGGTGAATTTTCAGCACGTCCGCTTCATTTTCCCCGGCCTTGGTTACGATTTCCAACGTGTAACCGCTACTAAGCAGAACGGCAGAGGAAAGCTCCGTCAAGCCAATGCCCAGCATCACGGTTTGGGCTTCGTCCATCGTTACGGTGGACTTGAAGGCCATATTTCTTTTGTGGGCTTCTAAAATGTTGCCCAGGGTCGTACCCCAGTTATCCGGGTTCGATGTACGGCCAATAACCGTCAGGTGCTCCACGCCCTGCAGATCATACAGGTCATACACCTTCGCTTCGGCAGGCGTGTATTCAACAGGAGCCTTGGTGGTATCCATTTTCAGTCCCTGATAGTGGAAAACACCCACTCTTGTCCCCAGTGCATCACCGGTCAGAAATGCGCCTGCAGTATCACCGAAATCATCGTAAGTAAAGGTTTCTACGCCGTCTACATTGACAAACAGCTGTTTGCCTACCAGGGTCTCTCCCTCCATAATGCTCCGATAGCCAAACTCCATCATCACTTCCGTCATTTCGATGGAGGAAGGCACGGTGGACGCACTCAGCGGGAAGCTATTCAGTGTGTGTCCGTTGCGGCGGAAGTCCAAATACTGAACACCGTCATATTCCTTGGTGACCAGTGCGTAGCCCTTGGGGTCTGTCAGATCCACATGCTCCAGCGCACCCAAAGAGAGGCGAACCGTATCAAAGTTGCCGCCCTGTACGCCGAGGGTGGTAAACACGGCCTTGACGGAGGCACTCTCTTTATGCTCGGGTGCGAAATGCCCCAGCGTCAGTGCCTTCCAGGAATCGATCTGATTACTCTTTTTGCCGGTCAGGTCCTCAATATCGTAGGCTTCTGCATCCACCACCGTTTGGGGAATAACCTCCTTGGTGGATTCCATCTCCACCTTCTTTGTGTAGTGGAAGATGGCCACCTTGGTGCCCAGGGTGTCACCGGTAAGGAAGCCGGTCATATCATCGTAGGTCTTTAAAACATTTTCGTCCTTTTTCAGGGTGATCCGCTTGCCGACCACGGTCTCCCCTTCCATAATGCTTTGGATGCCAAACTCCAATTCATAAGTGCCGATGGCACTTTCCTCTTCCCAGTAGGCAAGGTTTTCGCCGTTGCGGTAGAAGCCAAAGTAGGTCTTGCCGTCTGCGGGATCTACGAGGATCCTCAAGGCGTAGCCCTTAAAGTCTACTGCATTCTGGCTGTTTAGCATACCGATGGACAGGCGAATGCTGTCCGGTCCGTCAGTGCGCATTTCATGGGTGGTGACTTTCGCCTTTAAAACAATGTTTTCCTTGTCCTCAGCTTTGACATCGCCGATGACCGTATCGCTCCAGTTGTCCCCCACACCGGCGATGCCCAGGCTTCCTGCCTGTGCGCCGTAGAAGGTGTTGCTCTGCTTGCCGGTCAGGTCCCGAATGTCGTAGACCACCCCATCGGCCACCGTTTGAGGACTGACCTCCTTGGTGGATTCCATCTCCACCTTCTTTGTGTAGTGGAAGATGGCCACCTTGGTGCCCAGGGTGTCGCCGGTAAGGAAGCCGGTCATATCATCGTAGGTCTTTAAAACATTTTCATCCTTTTTCAGGGTGATCCGTTTGCCGACCACGGTCTCCCCTTCCAAAATGCTTTGGATACCAAACTCAAAGTCGTATGTACCGATGGCGCTTTCCTCTTCCCAGTAGGCAAGGTTTTCGCCGTTGCGGTAGAAGCCAAAGTAGGTCTTGCCGTCTGCGGAATCTACGAGGATCCTCAAGGCGTAGCCCCGAAAATCTACTGCATTCTGGCTGTTCAGCATACCGATGGACAGGCGAATGCTGTCCGGTCCGTCGGTACGCATTTCATCTACTGTAACCTTGGCCTTCAGGATAACATTTTCCTTATCCTCGGCTTTAACGTTGCCGATGACCGTGTCGCTCCAGTTGTCCGCCACACCGGCGATGCCCAGGCTTCCTGCCTGTGCGCCGTAGAAGGTGTTGCTCTGCTTGCCGGTCAGGTCCCGAATATCGTATACTGTTTGCTCAGTGTATGTATATTCCGGCGCGGCAGAGGCAGTCCACTGCAGCCCATCGGTCATAAAAGGCAGTAAGATTGCCAACGCCAGCACTACTGCCAGTGTTCGTTTCAATGCCCCATTTTTCACAATCATTCTTCCTCCTGATTATCCCTTTACCCAACACTGTTTAAGCCTGCGGTATCCAACACATACCGCGTTCCATAAGTGTATATCTCTGCGGTAACTGCATCTTTCAGGGTTTGCGTTTTTTCCACCAGACGGTCACCCTCGTATCTGTACTGCTCCGTAACATTGCCCTCGGGCATCACGTTGGTGATCTGTACGGCTCTACCCTGTTCGTCATAGATGAATTCGTAGGAAATGTCTTTCCCGTTGGTCTGCTGACCTGCCATCTGCACCACACGGCCATTTTCATCGTATGTGTAGTTGTAGCGGATGGTATCCTGGATCAGACTGCCGTCCGGGGCAAATTCCACCCGAGGACCGACTTGTACCGCGCCCTGTTCATCATAGGTGTATTTGAATGTGGAGACCTTGCCGTTTTCGTCCTGATAACGGGTGCAGTGACCGTTTTTGTTGTACTTGTAGGTGCAGACCGCCCGGGGCTCTTCCTCCCCTGCGGAAAACAGCCTCTTTTCTGTCAGACGCCCGTTCTCATCGTAATGGTAGGTGAAATACACCGTCATGTCCGTATCTGTGTAGGTTTTCTGCAGAACGCCCTGTGCATCATAGTGGCAGTAGGTGGTTTCCTTACCCGTGGGCACGTCCTTTTGCACCTTGAGCAGCTGATTTTCCACCTTGGTGAAGCGTGCCAGCATCTCGCTGTTTCCCTCTGCGGTATACAGCTCATACAGCTTCTCTGCCGCCGCATAGTCTGTATATTGGGTTTTGACCCCGTTTTCTTCCACAGTAAAACTGTTTTGCGTCAGATAGCTTTGCAGATATTGATCCATTGCATCGGTCTTCTGTTCTTTTGCGCCGCCGCAGGCACAAAGCGCACCTGCCATTACAACGCTCAAAAGCAAGCAAATCATTTTTTTGATGTTCATATCACGTTCTTCCTTTCTTACTCCTGAGACAGTACCATTTCAAACGGTTTGCCGCCTTCTAAATTCCAAATATGCTCGTTATATCGGAAAATGCCTCGCGTATCCTTCGGAAGCTGTGCCGAGAGGTAGATTTTGCCATCCTCTTTACGCCAGCCTGTGGAAATTGTGCCGTTTTCCGTCTGTATATGGCCTTTTGCGTACTGCATCTGCTCTGCGATCTGCGGACAAATAACGATGTCACTGTAGCCTGCGGTTTGGGGCGCCTGCCCAATACCCAAAACAGAGGTAATGAGATGACGGGCACCTGCGCCGAACATGGGATGATCGTGGGATTCTTCACCGCCCCAGGTTTCCCAAAGGGTGGTAGCGCCCCGATCCTTCATATACAAAAAGCTTCCCTTTTCCCGACTGTTTAAAAGCTGATAGGCCAAATCCGCCTGCCCGTTTTTATACAGCACTTCCAGTAAAATGTCCGTTCCAAGGAAGCCGGTGTCGAATCGGCCCAACTGCCGATAAAACGCCACCAAATTTTTTAGCGTCCGCTCATCCCCCAGCCCCAGGTGCAACGCGTAAGCATTCGCGCCCTGTATGTTTTGGAAGAAATTGCCGGTTGAACGGTCGTAATAGGCATTTACAAGTGCCTCCGTCAACGCCTTTTCCCGAAAGGTAAAGCCCGCTGTATCCTCTGCCCTTCCCAGCAGTACCGCGATCTCCTGCAGGATCCGCAGGCATCGGATGTAGTAGTAGGTATTGACAAAGGGCGTAGGCAATACGGTCTTTTCTGCCGTGCACCAGTCCCCTAAGCACCAGCCGCCCGGTTCTTCGGAGGTGACGAGGTTTCCTTCCAGGCGGCTGTCTAAATAGCCGCACCACTTTTTCATCGGCTCATAGCACTTGTGGAGCATTTCCGTCTCGCCGTAGCGCAGATAGTACTGATAGGGCACCAGCACAATGGCACAGCCCCAGCCGCCCGGTCCGCCACCGCCGCCCATAAAGGGGGCAGTATGCTGCACGTGTCCGCCCACAACGTCCTGACAGTCTAAAATATCCCGGATCCATTTGCGGTAAAATGCCCGGCTTTCGATGGTCAGCATAGCCGCTTCCGCGCAAACCTGACCGTCACCGGTGTACCCCAGCCGTTCCCGATGGGGGCAATCGGAGGGAACGCCGCCGTGCATATTGTTGAGCTGTGTGCGAAGAAATGCATTGTACAGCCAATTCATTCCCTCTGCGTCACTGGAAAAAGCGGAATTTACAGGGGTGTTGCTGTGGATGACCTGTACTGCCGCACTTTCCACAGGACCGATGATTTCAAAATAACGAAATGCGTGCCACACAAACATTGGCTCAAAGCTGCGGCGTGTTCCGTCACAAATAAACACGTCCTCCATGATCTGGCGGCTTCCGTTGGTGCAGATGTATTCACTGCCGGTGCTTTTAAAATCCAATTCCCCGTCTATGTAGTTCTCCGCGAAGCGCAGACGAATCTGTGTGCCCGCCGGCGCACAGGTGGTGATGCGCACATTGCCGCTGATGTTCTCGCCTGCATCGTAGATCTGCCGATTTCCATCCTGCTTCAAAAGCACCGGGGTAACGGTGGAGATCACCCGATCCGCAGGACAGGTCTGCAGGCTCAGCTCTGCCTGAGGGGCGCTCAGCAGGTGCACCGGCTTCCACTGAGGCGTCGCGCTGAGCTTCCGTGCATCGTGCACTTCACCGATAAACAGGTGACTGCTGACGATCTCACTGTCGCGCCAAAGCTCCGTTCCGTCGGAGTATACCTGATGCGTTCCGCTTTCATCACGGAAGGTCAGGCAAAAGGCGGTCTTCAGATCCTGCCCGTATTCCATATTGCCCTCGGCGACCCGCTGTGTCTGTCGGTAAAAGCCGTTTGCAAGCTGAATCTCAATTTGATTTTCGCCTGTTTGGAGGGCGTGGCCGCAATCGTAACGCAGGAAATAAATGCGATGGGTAAAGGTATCAGAAATGGGATAAAGCAGATTTTTAAAATCTCTTTTTTCGTAATCGCTTGCCGCGGGGACAAAGCGGTCGGCAGTGATTTCTTTGCCGTTTAGCTTGACTGCAAAGTAGCCAAGACCGGTAATCTCTATACTGCCTTCCACCGGCTGCTGTGCCTGAAAGCGGTGCACAATGATGGGGCTTTCACAGCAATCGTCAGCCTTGATCCAGCGGACTTTTTCTTGCTCTAACTGGTTCATACGCATTCTCCTGTCGGGCGCATCGTGAATGAAAAGTAAACGTGTTTATATTATAAACCCTCTTGCTCCAAAACGGAAGCATTATTCGGGATTATGGTCGATGTTCAAAGAAAATAGTTGAAAAATTTAAAAAGTTGTGATACAGAATAAATACAGGTGTTTCGTTTTTCTCCGCCGCCAAACTGCGCCGAAGCCGTTTGAGCCGGATTGACGGAATACCTTTCAGTTGTTATGAATTGATGGAATTTCGCCAAGAATTGGAGTTTACAAATGATTCAATGTAAGGATTTTTCTGCATTTTATGTGAATAAAAAAGAGCAGGTTACCGCCCTGGATCAAATCACCTTCTCCGTAAAACGGGGAGAGCTTTTTGTGGTGGTAGGTGAATCCGGCTGTGGAAAGACCACACTGCTCAAAAGCATTCTGCGGATGATCGACTATGTGGACGGAGAAATGCTGGTAGACGGCATTTCCATCGACGAATTGGATATTAAAACCTGCAATTTTGCCTTTGTGGACCAGGATGTGACCCTGTATCCCAACAAGACTGTATACGAAAACATTGCCTTTCCCTTGCAGATGAGCCGCACACCCTATGAGGAGATCGACCGCCGTGTAAAGGAAATTGCGGATGTTATGGGGATTCGCTGGCTGCTGACCCGCAAGCCCAAACAGCTTTCCGGCGGACAGCATCAGCGGGTGGGACTTGCCCGTGCCCTGATCAAAAACCCCGATCTGCTGCTTTTGGACGAACCCTTTTCTAACCTGGACCCGAAGACCCGTCGGGAAATGCGCCTGTTTTTGCACCAGCTTCACAAGAAGTATCGCACCACGGTGCTCTTTGTCACCCACGACCTAACCGAGGCTTTTGCTTTGGCAGATCGGATGATGGTGCTTCAAAACGGTAAAATCCAGGTCGTTGGCACACCTGAGGAGCTGATACACGATCCCCGTTCTGAATTGTTGGAGGTGTTTTTAAACAGTGAGAAAAACGATTCTTGGGACTGATCGGTCTGTCTACAAAAAGACCATTACCAAAAACATTCTGCTATGCATTGGGGTATTTTGCGTGATGGCAGTTTTGCATCTGGTGTGCACCGCAGGCCGTAACAAAAATAATCACAACCTGATGCTTTTTTGCAACATTGCCACCGATATCCTTGGCGGAAGCTTTATCATCGCCCGTCTGAGCTTTTGCGTCTTCCCTCAAAGGAAGCTTCTGAAGCTGTATGACACCGCTTCCCTGGAGGAAACCGGTACTGTGACAGCCTTGGACGAGGCCATAACCCACTATGTCGGCGTGGACTGTATTTTAGTGTCAACCCAAGACCGCCGGCTGTTTCTGCCTGCCGACACCATAGAGCTGAGCGTGGGAAAAACTTATTTGTTCCGTCTGAAGGGAAAGCTGATCGTGGAGGTACAGGAAGATGAATCGTAATGCAAAGCCTGTGCGCCGCAACGCCCATTTGCAGTATCATCGGTGGTGCTATGTTCTGCTTGCAGTGCTTTCTGTGCTGATCTGGACCACCGTCTTCCAAAACCTTGCAAAGCCTGCAAAAAACGAAAAGGTGGGCATTGTGTTTTTCGGCCAGGAGCTGGACGTCTCTGCCCTGCACGCAGAGCTGAGTTCCGCCATTGGAGATCTGACTGATCAAAAAATCGAATATGTGGATGTGTTTCAAACCATGGATGCAGGCAATCAATTGGGCTCTGTGCTGATGGCACGCAGCTATGATTACGACCTGCTGGTGCTCTCCGGTGAGACTATGGATCATTTACACGCCTACGGCTTCTTTGCCCCCCTTCCGGAGCAGCTGCCCCAATCTTTGAAGGCACTTCCCACCTACAGTCAAACCGAGGACGGCGTCACCGCCCAATACGGGCTGGAGGCTTATGGGCCGGGCAGTCAGAGCCGCTTTTCCGCCTTCTGCTCCGGCGACCGAACCTACTACATTTTTCTGAGCAAGGAATCGGTAAATCTTGCAGGCCTGAACGGCAAAGGCAATCCTGAAGACGATGCGGCCCTGCGGGTCTTGGAATATTTATTGGAGGAAGATTATGGCACGGAAAACTAAAAGATCATCCAAGGATTTTGAGCGCGCAATGCTCCCTCAAACCCGAAAGGCAGTGTTTTTTGACGTGGTGAAGCTACAGTGGCGCAAGCTTCTTCTGCTGGCACTGATCCTGCTGATCTTCGCCCTGCCCCTGTTTCTGATCGCGCTTTATGAGGACAGCTATTTTTATGCCGTAACAGAAGACCCAGCCTTTTCGCCCCACGAAATGCCCGCTATACTGGCGCCCCTGAACACTTACTGTGCCGTGTTCAGCGCACCTGCTTTGGCACTGCTGTTTTTAGGGCTGTCCGGGGTAGTCCGTGTTCTGCGGCAGCTGGCCTGGGGTGAAAACGTAACGGTTTTTCACGATTTTTCCGTGGGCTTCCGTCAGAATTGGAAGCAGATATTCCCTGTGGGCCTGCTCTTTGGCATCTTCTTCGCACTTGCCAAGATCGGCTGGTACAGCGCAATAATCTCTCAGGCAGACAGCGTATGGATCCAGGGCATTCTAATGGGGCTTTTGGCCTTCTTGGTGGCGCCGGTCACCGCCTATTGCATCGTGGTCATTGCCATCTACACCAACAGCTTTTGGGGAAATCTGAAAATTGCCCTATACATCTATCTGAAAAATCCTTTCAAGGCCTTTGGAGCGATGCTTTTAAACTTTGGTTTGTGCCTTGTGGTGTGGATGATGCCTTCCACCCAGCTGCACCTGACCGGCACGATTCCCGCCATTATGGTCTTTACCTTGGGTCTGTTGGGGTGGATGCTGTTCAGCTTCAATCAGCTGGACAGGCATTACAATAAAACCCAGTATCCGGAGCTTGTGGGAAAAGGCGTCAACGGACACTTCTAAGGGAAGTTTATACGGGGGAGGAGCTGCAGATGCAGTTCCTCCCTTTTTTGGGTACTTCTTAGACACTCTGAGGGGGAGCTGCAGATGCAGCTCCTCCCCCTTTTTTTGTATTACTTGCTCATATAAGCACGGACATCGTCCAAATAGAACACCTGCTGGGCATCATAGCCTACACCGCTGTCGAAGACGATCACAAATGCGCCTACATAAGACAGAGCGCCTGCGGCAAAATCCGATGCATTCACGGTGATCTCGTTCCAACCGGGCTCCAAGGTGAAGCGGAAGGAGGTATTGCTGGGATGATCGTCGTGCCATACATCATTGCTGCCCTTGTTGTAGGTACCTGCGTTGTATACATCGCCGGATCTATTGTAGGTATTCAGGTAGAAGCGCACGGTGCTGTCGGCAGACTGGGCGTTGTATACCTTGAAGGTGATCTTGGTCGCGCCGGAGAAATTGGTGGTTGCAGAGAAGTACTTGCTGGTTGTGGGAATCCACACAGCCTGGCCTTCCTGTCCGGGCTGTACTGCCACCTTCAGGCTGTAATTTCCGTTTTGTGCCAATGTGCTCAGAGCCATCTGACCGTTGCCGCTGAACTTGTTCTGAATGGTCTCGGTGTAAGACTCAAAGTCCGCCAGCTGATAGTAACCGTCCTTATAGATGTTGCCGCTGATGCTTGCAGTGCTTTCAGAAGCGGGTGTCTCCAAAGCATTGACTGTACCGGTAGCAGTTACCACGCCGTTTACTGCGGTCTGGGCATTGCTGATAATCGCAGCGTGTGCACTTGCATCGGATGCCGCCATCTGCAGCAGGGCATTGCGCACCACGGTAAACTTGGCATTGTCATCGATGGGCACGGTTGCTATTACGTTCTTGCTGATCAAAGATCCCCACCAGCTTCCGGTTTCGGAGGAAGCCTTGATGGACTCTGTATAGTTCTTGGTGATCAGGCTGTAAAGGCTGGTCAGACTGCTTGCAGAGCCGCCGTTTTCTGCCACAACGGTCATCAGGTTGTAGTCGTCCACGCCGTCTCTCCATGCAATTGCACGCAGGCTGGGACAAGGACCGTCAATACCGTACTTAGCACCGGGATAGAACATATTGCCGTCACCGGGGGTGATGGTGTTTGTGCCGGCGGAAGAAGTAGTCCAGCGATCCAAGGACAGACCATCTGTGCCATAGAGGTAGTTGACAGACTTCCAGGTCATCAGTGTATCCACATTTTCCTGATAGCAGATCCAACCTAAGGTACGCAGACCCACCACGGGAGTATCGAAAGCATAGTTGGAGTGGGGATAGTAAGGCTTCAAGCTCAGGTAGGTCCACAGCTCGTCAGCATAAGCGCCGTTCATTGCGGAAGCAACATCCTCACCGTAGCCTTCTCTTGTCAGTACAGAATTGGTGGTACAAAGCACCACATTCTTTCTGTCTGCTGTAGCCAAAAATTCAGTAAGCAGTGTACCCACATCCAAAGCCTTGCCGGTGGAATCGTCCACAGGAACGGTCAGCAGGAAGCGCACATTTTTCACAGAATTTGCAATTGCGGAGGTATACATCGAAGTGCCGGCATATTTTGCAGTCAACTGGGCATCTGCATCGTCCAGCATCTGGCAGAATGCCTGATAAGTTGCCTTTGCCAGGTTGAACTGATCCTCAGTGATGGATTCGTCCACGTGGTCGGAGGGATAGAAGAACGCCTTGTCCAAATAATTGACGCCATCGGCAATGGACATATCTGCCAAAGCGATCACATATTCCTTCATCAGCGTGTAGTTGCAGTAAACCAGGGTGTTCGTGCCGTCTACGGTGTAGTAGCTGTCGGTATTGTCTACAGGCAGCAGGTAGTTGGTCACATCATCATAGCTTCTGCGCAGCTCTACCAGGAATTTCTCGATGTTCATCACGCCGTCGGAGGCGGGAATAATGGAGCTCATATTGAAGTCCGCCAGAATCTTGGCATACAGCGCGGCCATTTCATCGGAACCGTTCAGTTCACCGGAGGTGAAGCTGTCACGACCCAAATAAGGTGCGTAGGTGCCCAGTGCGGAAGCTTCCGGCATCACCACATTCTCAACCACAACGCTGATGGGCAATGTGTAGGTATGGCTTGCGGTCTTCACCACGATGGTACCGGTGTAAGTACCGGCGGCATCGGTGCTCTTGGTGGAAACGTCCACAAAGATCGCCTGGTTGTTGCCGGCAATAATGCTGTTTTCGCCGTACTCTACAGCCTTGGCAAAGGGCAGCATACCGTCAGGCAGCTTCTCCCCTGCGTAGGCGCTGGGTGTATCATAAGTGTTGTCGGAATCAGCCTTGTCGTCAACCGTCAGATACTTCAGCTGATACAGGCGGATTCTGTCGGCGCTGATGGTATTGGCGCCGTTTACCAGGTCGGTTACAAAGACCTCATAGCTTACATTGCGCTTACCAAACAGCATCAGCTGTGCACCCTCATATTCGTTCTTTGCCATTTGGATGGACAGGGTGTTCTTCTGCGCTGCCGCACTTGCAGCCTTGCCGTCGTCGTCCTGCACGATCTTGGAGGTGGAGGACTCTGCCCACAGGATCAGCTCATCACCGCCGGTCGCCTGGGTGGTGGAGGGCTTGGTTGCGGTTGCCGCGTTGGAAGCAGTATTGATGGCTGTTTCAACTTCGGGATACTTGTTTTCCAGTGCATCATAGCTGCCGGAGGTAGTACTCTGGGCAATCTCATTGACTCTTGCATTATAGGCCTGGATCTGAGCATTCGTCCAGGTGGTCTCCAGAGAATCGCCGCCATTGTCCATTCTGCTGCGGACGATCACCAAATGACCGTTGTTGTCTCTCATTGTGGTGTCGTAGTAGACGCTGAAGGTGCCGCTTTGTGCCATGGCATCCAAATCCGCCACAGTTGCCGCAGCTCTCACATAATAACGGTCGTGGGTGTAGACCCCATCGGTATAGCGCTTGACGCAGCCGATCTCGATGTAGGATACCTGATCTCTGCCTAAGCAGGGCTGCCAGGAGAACAGATCGTTTCCGGCGGCATCCTGACACCAGGAGCCGTTATCCTCGATATTGGCAATACCGAAGGAGTTATTATCGGGTACAGACATAAACAGCGCGCCCGCGGTACTGCTGATTTCCGGAGAAGCCGCACCGAAGAGCAGACGCATACCCTCTCCGCCGGTGTACTTGAAGCGGATGGCCACGTTATTGGTCAGTTCCTTCTTTACGAAGCTGTCGTCCTTGCCTACCAAAATACCCAGCTGATAGGGTACGCCGGCGGGAATGGTCACTGCTTCCTTGCCGGAGATCTCATACAGGTCCAGCACGATCGCCTGATCTGCCACCTTGCTGCTTGCCAGGGTCTTGGTTGCAAGATGGTAGTCGTAAAGCTGCTGCACCAGATTCTTGGTATCGTCCTTGGTGCTCATTCTCTGAATGTAGCTCATGGGGCTGTAATCCAGTGTCCAAGCGGCATCGCCTTTGGAAACGGTCAGCGTGCACTTATTGTCCAGCTCGTTGGGCAGAATATCATCCAGCTGTACATAGCAGTTTGCGCCGGATATACCGGAAACGCTGACAGGCGTTACTGCCTTGCCGTTGAAGGAGAAGCTGTAGCTGCTCATATCACCGCTGATGTTCAGATAGTGACGCAGGGAAATATCGTCCTGCAGCAGCAAGGATGTACCGTAGTAGCGCACGCCCTCAACAGAGCCGGATGCTACAGGTGTAGCGGTACTGCCAATGACATTGGTTACCTCATCGGTATAGCCTTCGTTTGCCAAATGGTCTTTGTTGTAGACAAAGTACAGCTGTGCCGCCGCGCCGTAGTGCAGCATTGCCGCCACGGTTGCCTTCTGCTCAGCAGAATAGCCTTCACCGTCTAAAATGTATCTGCTGTAGCCTGCCACACTGTAGGTCTTGGTAACGGTCTCGCCGTCTGCCATCTCTACAGTGATCGCCACCTCATCGTTCATCTGTGCGGCCGCCAGGGGCACACTGATGATCCGATAGCCGTAGGCATCTGCAGGCAGATCCTGCAGGCTGCAGACGGTTTCTGCGCCTGCCACGGAGATGGTGACCGTCGCGTTGGGATTTGCAATAGCGATGGGATCCAGACGCAGGTTCATCACGGTGCGTCCGCCCAGGGTCAGGTTGTAGCTGTTGACCACACTGGGAATGGTGGTGTCTGCTTTTACGCCGTCACTGTAGGTAAACAGTGCAATCTTCGTACCCAGTGCATCACCGGTGAGACAGTCGGACTGGTCATCATAAGTGCCCAGTACCTGGCCGTCCCGCTTAACGGTGATTCTCTTGCCCAGCACCTGATCGTTCATGATCACATCCTGGAAGCCAAATTCCAGCACGTAGGTGCCGGTCAGGTCTCCGGTGCCGTTAAAGATGTTTTGACCGTTGCGGAGGAACGCAAACTGTCCATCTCCGATGCTCAGCGCATAGCCAGCATAGTCTACTGCATTGGCACTATCCAGTGCGCCCATAGAGAAGCGTACTTCCTTGCCTGCAATAACTGTGACCAGCGCCTTGAAATTCACGTTTTCCTTATCCGCGGCGGCAACATTGCCGACGGTCATACCGACCCATTCATCGTAGCCGCCGATGGCACTGCCGGTAGCACCGTAGAACATATTGCTCTCTTTGCCGGTCAGGTCCATCACGTCGTAGGTCTTCTGCTCCTGCACGTCCACAGGATACAGCGTGTCCATTTGAATGGCCGCGCCGTAGTGGAAATCAATGATCTTGGTGCCCAGGGCATCGCCGGTCAGGTAGCCCTCAACATCGTCGTATTCGCAGACGACGGTATCGTCCATCTTTACATACAGGTGCTTACCGATTCGGTTGCCGTTGAGGAGGATATCCAAAATACCCACTTCAAACACATAAGTGCCGGCAACGCCCGCCACACTCACCTTCTTCAAAGAGGTGTTGTTGCGGCGGATATCGATCTCGTTGGATGCGCCGTACAGGTAAACGGCGTAGCCGGAGGGGTCATAGACACTGGACCCATCCAGGGCGTTAATGGAAAGACGAACTTCCTGCGCGCCCATGGTCAGCTTGGTCTTGAACACAATGTTTTCCTTGTGCTCTGCGCTGACACTTTTGTGGATCTGACCGTCCCAGTTCACGTCTGTGCCTGTAATGGTATTATTTGCAGCCCCGGTCAGGTCGTAAATATCGTAAACATTGGGTGTGCCGTAGCTGCTTTCGTAGGTGCTCTTCAGCTGCACAGTGGGATCGTCAGTGTGGTGCAAAGCTACCATGGTGCCCAGGGTGTCCCCGGTGAGGTAGTCGCTGGCGTCGTTATAGGTGTAAAGCACGGTGCCGTCCACACTCAGATAAACCTGCTTGCCTGCAACTTTGTCGCCCATGGTGATGTTGCGGTAGCCGAACTCAAAGTCGTGCTCGCCGATCACGCCGGAAGCATCGTTAAATATGGCGATCTGACTGCCGCTGCCACGGGTGAACTTCACATGATTGCTGCCATCAAAGGAAACGGCAATTTCCAGGCCGTAGCCGTGGGGGTCGGTGCAATCCACACCTTCTGCCGCGCCCACAGAGAAACGGTATCTGTGCCGTGCATTGGTGATGTTCATATTGAACTTGATTGCAGCCTGCTCCTTGTTTTCTGCCGCAATACTGCCGATCTTTGCAGAGGTCCAGGCAGATATGTTGACACCGAAGGCGTCGGTCAGGTCGTAAATATCGTAAACATTGGGTGTGCCGTAGCCGGTTTCGTAGGTGGTATCCATTTGGATAGCCGCACCGTAATGGAAATCGATGATCTTGGTGCCCAAAGCATCCCCGGTCAGATAGCCGCTTGCATCGTCGTATGCGCAGACCACTTCATCGTTCATCTTCACATACAGATGCTTGCCGGTTCTCTGCCCGTTAAACAGAATATCCACGATGCCTACTTCGAACACATAGGTACCTGCAAGGCCTGCCACATTCACCTTCTTCAAAGAGGTGTTGTTGCGGCGGATATCAATCTCGTTGGATGCGCCGTACAGGTAAACTGCATAGCCCGCGGGATCATAGTGACTGTCGCCGTCCTTGGCTGTCAGGGAAAGGCGAACTTCCTGTGCGCCCATGGTCATCTTCGTCTTGAACGCAAAGTTTTCCTTGTGCTCTGCGCTCACATCGGCGCGGATCTGACCGTCCCAGGTTGTTTCTGTGCCGGCAATGGTATTGTTCGGTATGCCGGTCAGGTCGTAAATGTCGTAAACATTGGGTGTGCCGTAGCTGCTTTCGTAGGTGGAGTCCATTTGGATGGCCGCACCGTAGTGGAAGTCTACGATCTTGGTACCCAACGCATCACCGGTCAGGTAGCCATCCGTATCATCCACCTCACAGATCAGTGCATCGCCCATCTTCACATACAGGTGCTTACCGATCCTGGTGCCACCGGTCAGGATGTCCAAAAGACCGATTTCCAACACATAGGTACCCTGTACGGAGGCAACACTGCCAACCACCAGGTCCTGCATATTGCGCTTAATGGCCACATAGGGTGCACCGCCGTTGTGGTTGATAAACACCGAATAGCCGGTCGGATCATAAATGTTGGCACCGTCCAGGGCGTTGATGGAAAGGCGAACTTCCTGCGCGCCCATGGTCAGCTTGGTCTTGAACACAATGTTTTCCTTGTGCTCAGCGCTCACGTTTGCGTGGATCTGACCGTCCCAGGTTGTATCCGTACCCTGTATGGTATTGGCGGTAGAGCCGGTCAGGTCGTAAATGTCGTAAACATTGGGGGTGCCGTAGCTGTTTCCGTAGGTAGTGTCCATTTGAATGGCCGCACCGTAGTGGAAATCTACGATCTTGGTGCCCAAAGCATCGCCGGTCAGGTAGCCATTGGTATCATCCACTTCGCAGACTACCGCACCATCCTTCTTAACATAGAGATGCTTGCCTGTTCTGACGCCGTCGGTCAGAATGTCCAGCAGGCCGATCTCCAGCTCCCAGGTGCCCTGTACAGCGGCAACACTGCCAACTACCAGGTCCTGCATATTGCGCTTGATTGCTATGTAGGGTGCACCACTGTTGTGGTTGATAAACACCGAATAGCCGGTCGGATCATAAATGCTGGCACCATCCAGCGCGTTGATGGAAAGGCGAATTTCCTGCGCGCCCATGGTCAGCTTGGTCTTGAACACAATGTTTTCCTTGTGCTCAGCGCTGACATCAGCTTTGATCTGGCCGTCCCAGGTCGCGTCTGTACCCAAAATGGTATTGTTCGCAGCGCCGGTCAGGTCATAAATATCGTAGACATTGGGTGTTCCCAAAGTCTGCGCCGTATCAGCACTTGCCGTTGTAACCACACCTGCCACATTGGGCAAAAGCAGTGCCAACGTCAAAACAAGTGCCAACACTTTTTTTGCTGTTGCTGTTTTCATCATAATCCTCCTTTGGTTTACATTCTATCAACGAATAACCCCTTCGTTAATATACCGTTTTATGCTCTGCCTGAAAATGGATCGCCCGTTTTGGCTGTGGAATTTTCTGCAAAAAAACGCAAAAAACCGAACATTTTACGTCTTCTTTTTTTCCGTAGCGCACAGCGGGCAGAGTATACATTGCCGAGCATATATATATTAACACTTTTGGCGGTAGATTTCTTATTATTTTTCGTACTATCTTTATTATTTTTCACACATTCTTTTTTTCGTCAAAAACAGCACTTCCACCAATGATTTATGTGCTTTTAACCATTTTTTGTAGAATTTGGCAATTTATTTTACCTGTCTTATTTGTTTTCTGTCTTTTTCCATTTTTTGAAGGAACGGAAAATTCGTGATTTTTAGCACTTGACGGATCCCTTCTTTCGTTGTAAATTCTATACTGAAAGGAGCGCTGATTATATGTCTTCGAAAAACACCTTCCTCATCCCGGCAATGCTTGAGCAGATCGGTACCACGATTCAGTATAATCCAACCGCCTCCTGGAACGATGCTGATGTTTGCTTCAATATCACCAACTATCCCTACCCCACTTTGCACACCCACGATTACTATGAGATCGCTGTTGTTTTCAGCGGCTCCATCGTACATAACATTAACGGCGAATCCTATGTGATGCATCGGGGCGACTGCTGTTTGATCCGTCCCGAGGATTCCCATTTTTTTGAAGATGAGCCAAGTCCTTCCCGCCGTAATTGCCTGAATGCCAATTTTATGTGCCGTCGGGATTTTATGGAAAATGCGCTGTCCACCTTTGGCCCAAACTGCCTTTCTATGATCCACTCTATTGCGGGATCGCTGAGCTTCAAGGCCTCCAACACTGTGGTATCCAAAATTGAAAAAACCTGCCTGTATATCCAATCCCCGGGTGAACGCCCCACCGAAAGCAACCTGATGATCTGCAAATCCGTGATCATGGAGCTGCTGGGCGCTTGTGTACTGCATCAATGCACGCAGCTGCACAACGATTTCCCGGAATGGCTGGATGATCTGGTCATTTCCCTGCAAAATCCCGAGAATTTCGGTATGAATATCCCTCAGATCATTGAAGGCATCTCCTACAGCTACTCCTACATTCAAAAGCAATTCCGTCGTTATATGGGCACCACCATTGTGGCCTACTGGAGCGGCATCAAGCTCTCCTATGCCAGGGAGCTTTTAGTCAATTCGGAGCTGAGTATTTTGGAAATTTCCACCCGATTGGGCTTTGAAACCGTCTCGCACCTGAATTTCCTGTTTAAAAGGCACTATGGCATCTCCCCTTCTGCCTACCGCAAGCAAAAAACGACCCTTGCCACAAAATAAAACACATCCACCGGCGTAGAAATTCGCCGGTGGATGTGTTTTTATATTTTTCTCTTTCGGGGTGCTGTATTGATCTCATTCAGCAGGGTAAAGCCCAATATAAGCAGTCCACCCAGCAGCTGCAGCAGCGACAGCTTTTCGCCCAAGATCAGCACCGATACCAGCACCGCCATCAGCGGATCAATATAGCTTAAGATGGCTGCCTCCTGCCCGGATAGTTCCTTCAGGGATGAAAAATACAGACAGTAGGTCACTCCCGTATGCACCAGGCCCACAACCAGCAGGCATATCCAGCCGGTTGCATCCAACGCAGAGAGCGTCACGCCGCTTGTTGCGCCCACATACGGCATCAGCACCAGCATTGCCGCCAAAAACTGGAGAAATGTGCGGTGTATCCCCTCTACCTTTTTAATAAATTTATTCAGCAGGATCACTGTGGCGTACAGGCACGCCGCCCCAAGGCCAAAGGCAATACCCAGCAGGTGGTTGCTTCCGGCAGACATATCCCCGACTCCGGTAATGAGCACAATGCCCAAGGTGGACATTGCAAAACAGGCCCAACGCTTTGCGGTCATTCTCTCCTTAAACAAAATGGGGCAGGCCACCGTCACGATCACAGGCGCAAAATAATAGCTCAGAGTGGCTACAGACACCGTTGTATACTTGTATGCCTGAAATAGCAAGATCCAATTAAAGCCCATCGCCACGCCGGAGATCAACAGCAGCGGGATCTCTTTTTTGATCGCGCGAAAAGGAATCTTCTGCCCTGTGGCCAGAAAATACGCCAAAAGCATAAAGACCGCCAGTACAGCTCTGTATAACGCCAGTTCTCCGGACGACACGGGGATATTGCGGACAAATAAGCCCAGTGTTCCAAACACCGCCATAGATATTATCAGCATCAGCTTTGGACTGATTGCTCGTTTCAAGGTCCTATCCCCTTCCGTCAGGTTGTTTTTTAGCCCAGCCCAAACTCCACAAAGCAGTATCGGTCGCTCCAATCCTGCTCGGGCGCACTGTTCCAAACGCAGGGCTCTTTGAAGAAATTACGGGGTCCCACCGCATAGCTCTCGCCCTGTGCCAAATGATGGGGGCCCAGCAGATTGCGCAAATTGTTGATCAGGGTATACCGCACAGGAACACACCCGCGTTTTTCAATATGCTTCAGGTTCAGGCGGTCATCGGTGAGCAGTGTATACTCCTTGCCCTCGATCTCTACCTTCACAACAGATACGCCCTTGCGGTCCAGACAGAGTACCGGGTTTTCACCCTGCAGCTGCAATCTGCCCTCCAAGGTCAACGTGCCGCAGAAGAAGGGATAGCCCTGCTGCTCCAAATTGCCGGGCTGTACCGTCTTTTTCGGTGCGCAGAGCACAAATGCCCCTTCATACCCTACCGCGTCCCGTTCCAGTTTCGTAAAGGAGCCTTCCGTGCCCACACTGAAATCGCCCAGCAAATAGAGCGCCTCGATCTCCATATCGTAGGCCAGCTTATTCAGCTCGCTTTCAAAGATCATGGCGTTTCTTCTGTTTTGATAAAATTGCTCCGACTGGCTAAAGCGGCATTCCAAAGAGATCACATTTTCTCCTGTTTTTAAATAGCCGCTGATGTCCAGCTTCGGGAATGTATAATCCAGGAATGTGCCCACCTGCTTCAATTCCGGTGTTACGCCATTGATGCAAATACGGAATTTTTCCGGTGTTTCGCAGACAAGATACATCTTTTCAGGCACATATTCTGCCCAAATCTTATACTCCTGACGGATCTGCACAGGTTTTTCCAGCGCATTGGCGCGCTCCGCAATATTCAGCACATAGCCGTTTTGCTCCTGCAGTACACCGTCAAAATAATAGTCGCAGCGGTCCAGGGTCAGGCAGTTTTCGCTGCCGCCTGCCACCTTCAGCGGCCCTTCGGGATATACGAATGTTTCCGGCTGTTCTGCGGGGACTTCCTGCTGTGCAGAGCCGTCTTCGATCACCACCAGGCTGCCCCAGGGCTCAAACTCGTGTGCGCCGGAAAACGGCACGACTGCACCGGTGTAAATATCCATCTTTTTACCGGAGACGAAAATGTTGGCTTTTTTCCGCTGGGGAGAGGTGTTTACAAAATAATGGACGTTGCAATCTTCCATACACCGCTTGGTATATGTGATCTCCGGATGATCGGTCACCGGATTATCGGGAAGCTCCTCGGCTGTGACCATACGGCCACCGCCTGCAGTAAACTGATCCAGCAAATTCTTTGTGGAGTCCAAAAGCATCTCACAGCCCGGGTCGATCACATACTCGTAGCTGCACTGCCCGATGATCAGTTTTCCGTTTTCCACTCTGCCGTAACGCTCCATCATAATTTCATCGCCAAAGTGGTAGCTGATATGCTTTGCCTCCAAAAGGTTCATCACTTCATACAGACCGGCGTTCACTTCCCATATTTCCTTGGAGGGATTGCCGTCAAAAAGTGTCCACACCGTTGTTTGGGGGTGCAGCACCAAAACGTTTACCGGGTTGACACCCTCTCGCAGGATCATCCCCACCCGGGAAACAGCGTCCAAAAAGCGGTGATACTCCTGCCACCAGGGCTGCTGAAGATACATAGCAGGGGGATAATCCCGCTTGCGGATCCCCCGCATGGAGTATCCCTGCAGGTGTTGGCAAAGCAGGTTGACACCGCGCACCATCTGCCACTCATATATGCCCTTGAGCTCTGCAAGGCTTACATTGTGACCGCACAGGGCAAAGGTCTCAGAAAGCACTTCCTTTTTGCCCATCTGCTGTGCCGCCGAGCAAAGCTGCATAATGGTGGTGGTGTTCCAAATATCTCTGCCCAGCCAGTCCATTCCCGGAATATGGAAATATTCGTAATTGGGCATACAGGCGCCGTGGCTGGTAAGCTGATTTTCCAAATGATCTTCATTGGTCAGGTGCCCTGTCAGCTTTAAGCCCCGCTCGTCACACCACTGGTAGATCTGCTTCATATATGCCTCAGTGAACAGCTCTGTTACCATCTTCCAGAACTTTACTCTGGTATTCCGGTAATCCCCCACCGGCAGAAACAGCTGGTCCAGACATTCCAGGATGTTTTCGCCGTACCGCTTCTGATAGGCTTCTTCAAACACAAAACTCCAGGGAATGCCGTTGCGGGAGATCTGCGGCTCATCGGTAAAAAAGCCTTCGATCCGATTGCCGTACTTCTCATAATAAGGCTGATAAGCCACCTCTATGAATTTGGCAATGACCTTTTTGTCTAAGGTATCTACATAAAAGGGGTTAATGTCATAGTAAAACCAGTGGCCGTTACATTGGCAGATCCCGGTCTCCGGATGGGTCTGTGTGTCCTCCATACGCAGATATTTCTGCTGATATTCCACGCCCAAGCCGTTCACAACGCCGTTACCGAAGCCGCTGGGCCATCCGTTTTCATCGTATGCCCACGGACGCATCCCGGCTTTCTCCGCCGCCTCCACGGAGGCAGTCACATTATCAAACCATTCCTGCCCCATATACTCTGTTTGCAGGCCGCCTCGGGCGTGCATAAAAAAGCCGCCCATGCCCACCTCATCCATTCGTTGAATTTGATCACGGGTCTGTTCTGTTTCCAGCTTTTCATTCCAGCTCCAAAAAGGGATGGGGCGGTATTTCTTGGGCACATTGGTAAAGTCCATAACGCATCCTCCTTCTGATACACGGTCATTTCGGCCCGATCTTGTGATCCACCGATCGTACCGGTAGTTTCTATTTTGTGATAAAATATCTCTTACAAAAATTGTCTCTGATCGTTTTTTCATTCTAACATACCATACTGCATTTTTCCAGTTTAAAATCACTATAAATTTGCTTTTTTTCGCTTTAGGTCTTTTATATTTTTCGCAGCTGTGTTAAGATATAAAAAGCATTGAATACATCGGTGTATTTTCAAAATCAAAACCGAAGCAAACGGCATAAAGCCGTATACTTTACTATTTAAAAAACGGAGGTTTACAATGTTTCTCGGAGTTGACATTGGCGGCACAAAAACTGCTTTGTGCCTGGGAACACAAGACGGAAAGATCTTGGAAAAAATCAAGTTTGAAACCACCACCCCGGAAAATACCATCGCAGAGATGATCCGTGTGGGCAAGACCCTGTTGAAGGGGCAAACGCCCAAGGCCATCGGCGTATCCTGCGGCAGTCCGCAGGACAGTGTACGGGGCATTATTCAGGAGCCGCCCAATCTTCCCGGCTGGAAGGATATACATATTACCGAGCTGCTGTCTGAGGCCTTTGGCGCACCGGCTTTTCTTGCCAACGATGCCAACGCCTGCGGACTGGCGGAGTGGAAATACGGCGCAGGCAAGGGCACAAAAAATATGATCTTTTTGACCTTCGGCACCGGTTTGGGCGCAGGACTGATCCTTAACGGAAAGCTCTATGAGGGCACCTGCGGCATGGCAGGCGAAGCAGGGCACGTGCGCCTTGCCAAGGACGGCCCTGTAGGCTTCGGAAAGGCCGGCTCCTTTGAAGGCTTCTGTTCCGGCGGCGGCATTGCAAAGCTGGGCAAAATGATGGGCGGCGATTTTGCCACCACCAAGGATATTTGCGACGCGGCAAAAAACGGGGACGAAAAAGCCCTGGCCATCATCAACGAATCCGCTACCCGACTGGGTCAGGGACTTTCTATTCTCATTGACATTCTCAATCCCCAAAGAATCGTGATCGGCAGTATTTTTGCCCGGGCAGAGGACCTTTTCCGCGGTCCGATGGAAAAGGTGATCGCAGAAGAAGCCCTGGATTGCAGCTGGCAGGTATGCGAAGTGGTGCCCGCCGCACTGGGCGAAAGCATTGGAGATATGGCCGCTATTTCTGTGGCGGTCACCGGTTGGGAGGAATTGCAAAATGTATGATAAAGAGCTGATTTTTAAAAGATATCCTCAGCTTGCTGTTTGTCAGGAGGATATGGAAAAGGCGTTAGGCATTCTTGTGGACAGCATCAAAAACGGCGGCAAGCTGCTCATTTGCGGCAACGGCGGCAGCTGTTCCGACAGCGACCACATCGCAGGCGAATGTCTGAAGGGCTTTTTGAAAAAACGGGCGCTTTCCCCCGAGGAAAAAGCCAATTGGCAGCAAGCCTACGGTGACGAGGGTGCCTGGGTGGCAGATACGCTGCAGGGTGGCTTTTGCGCCATCAACCTGCCCGGCTTCGCTGCACCCATCAGCGCCGTATGCAACGATACAGACCCGCAGCTGATGTACGCCCAGCTTGTTTGGGCAATGGGAAAGCCCGGAGACGTGCTCATCGGTCTTTCTACCTCCGGCGGGGCAAAAAATGTAAAGTATGCGGCACAGGCGGCAAAGCAGAGAGGGATGCAGGTCATCTCCCTGACCGGTCAGAAAACCAGTCCCCTGTCTGAGCTGGCAGATGCGGCTATTCGTGTTCCGGCACAGGAAACATATCAGGTGCAGGAATATCACCTGCCGGTTTATCACTGGCTGTGCGCCGCATTGGAGGACGTGCTGTTCCCGGATTGAACCCGGACAGACACCGCAACGCCATTCCGTTTAGAATGTCATTGCGAGCACCGTGATCGGATATAAAAAATGGATGGAGAAGGTTCGTTTTTCAAACTTCTCCATCCTTTTCTATTATTCCAGCAGATCGGACACATCACACTTTAGTGCTTTCGTCAAACGAACAACAATATCGATTTGTGCCTTATTTAGATCTTTACTTTTTCGCTCATAGGCTCGAATCGTATTGAGTGATACCCCTGATTCCTTTGCTAATGCCTCCTGGGTGAATCCACAATGCTTTCTCGCCGTTTTCAGCTTGCTCTCACTGGCTTTGAAGTGTGCATCCAATACTTCGTAGCTTTTCTGAATATCTGCCTCATGCAGTGTACCATATAGACCCAGCAGCTCCATATATGGCACCGTATCGAGAATGCTTTTAAAGCTCCGTCCGGAGTACCACTGATAGTGCGTAAGCATCCAGCCTACCCAATAGACATCACTGCGGTCATAGCTTTCGACCGGCTCCGTATGGTATGTTTTACCTGTAGTTTTCTCCATTACCTCTAAATAAAGCTCCATACCGCTTTTTCCGGCAATGTATTTGGGATTTCCGTTCTCGATCTGCTCGGCAACCGCTGACTGGATAAACCGTCTTAAAAAGTCTTCCCCATCAATGCCGAATTCCAATACTGCATTATGGAGCATATTTCCAACCGCACGGGAAGTCTTAGCCAGATATAACGGACTGTAAGCGGGGATCATCATTTTTCATATCCTCCCTGATAATATCCAATACAAAAATATCATCCACAAGCTGCTGCAGATTCTTTTTTTTGCTCACGTATGCAGATCGGGCATTCTGATCCCGTTCTGCTCTTTTAAAATAATATTCCCGGTAATCAGCAATTTCATATTCCACAAATTCGATTTTTCGGAACGCTCTTTCTGACAGGAAGACCACCTGCTCACCAAGCGTACCCAACTGCATCGCCAGATTTAGATCACGCAGGGAAATGGCGTTATTGACAAAATCTTCCGCAAAGGAAAAATACGAATCATCTGCCCGGTACCCAATCATAACATCCACATCTGCCGTATCAGGCATAAAACGGTCAAGAATAAATTCTCTTGCGCTATTACCAACAGCAGATGTAATGTCAAACTTTCTGTTTGCCAACAAGATGGCAAGCCAATTTAGTATATTAAATTTTCCTTTTGTAAGGTGCATAACATTCATACCGTCTAAGTGCAGAACATACTTATTGGAATATCCGTCGTTTTTTACCGGGCATGCCCATTCTTTTGCCAACTCGATATTCTCTGTGCAGTAAAAGCCTTGGCCATAATCATTATATTTCTTACCTACGCCAAACTTAGGTTCCTCAATGATCTGCTGGGAGCCGTGATAAAGAATCATATCTCGTTTCATTTTTCGTCCTCCGGTGATACTGTGGTATTAGTCTTGCCTATATTGTAATACCATAGTATTAGTTTGTCAATAGGTATTCTACAGGTGGAAGCTGTGTCTGCAAATTTTATAGCTTCACATCCCCCAGGTTTATGACCGTTAATCCCTTTCGCTTTGCCTGACAGGCAAATTTGTACGCGCCGCCCCAGGTGTGGCGAATATAGCACAAGCAACAATCCGCCCTTTCGATCATCCAACGGTTTCGGCGCTCAATGGCATACTTGGGGTGCCCTTCTATCTCGGGATAGATGGTGTCGGACATATCCGCTTCCTCCCTCACCTGTGTTGGCAGGTATGCAAGCACAACAAAAACGCAAATATGGGCATAGCTCTTGCGCAGCTGCTTCAAGATGCCATATACCATCGCGTCAAAATGCCCCTGATACCCAACATAAAAAGTGTCCACGCCCTGATGTATTAAATCCTCAATGCCCGCTTGCAGGATCTCTCTTTTTAAGTCATAGCACTCCCTGTGCCCGAAAAAAGTACATACACTCATAGCACGCCTCCTTTTTTGATATATCAAATATTATAACACACCTTTTATGTTTTTGATATATCAAATACGATTTATCACAATATTGGGTAAAATATTATTGCGATAAATCACAAAGGAGTTGGATGCCGTGAACACAAAAACAGCAATTGCAAATCGGATAGTCCAGCTGTGTAATGAACGCAAAATTACCGTTAATGAATTGGCGTGCGTATCCGGCGTTTCTCCCTCTACCGTATATAGCATTTTGGACGCAAGGAGCCAAAATCCGGGCGCCGTTACAATCAAAATATTATGCGATGGATTAGGGATCACCCTTGGCGAGTTCTTTAGCACGCCGGAGTTTGATGCCCTGGAGCAGGAAATCAAATAGTCTTTTTCCCCCGACTACTGTCGGGGGAAATTTTAATGCTATTGCGCATATTGCTATTTTAAATACTTTATGGCATAATATAAAGAACATAAATTAGAATTTGATGGATGAGTAAAGGTGTGCCAATGAACAAGGATGTGTATCTGTTGCCTATGACAACAGAAATGTACCATGAATATTTCAAAGAATACCAAAATGACTTAGATTTATACATCGATAAGAGCACATACACTCCCTATACTTATACGGAAGAAACAGTAAATCGCTATATACAACGACAGCATGACCTCAAGCGGAAAGTGTTAGCGATTATGTTTGACGGCGAAATAGTAGGAGAAATTGTCATTAAGAATATTGTGGAACACAAATGTGCTACTATGGGTCTTTCTATGAAAAACGCAAAATACAAAGACCGGGGATTTGGAACTAAGGCAGAACAACTGGCCACCCAATATGTATTTAACGAATTAGATATACCTGTTCTATATGCGGATTCCATTCTTTCAAACACAAGAAGCCAACACGTATTGGAAAAGGTTGGTTTCAAGTTTATAAAAGAAGAGGGAGATTTTAGATACTACCGTATTGACCGATAAACTCATATTTAACGGCCATTTTTTACTCTACCGGCGGTTTACTACTCCTCACTAAACCAGCGGTAGGTGTGTTTTTGGGATCGCAGCATCTATACTGTATTTGAAGGGAGGCATTTTATGGACCAAATAAAAATTGGAAGATTTATTGCCGAGTGCAGAAAAAAGGCAGGCTTCACACAACTGCAGCTGGCAGAAAAGCTGGGTATCACCGACAAAGCAATATCCAAGTGGGAACGGGGCATAGCAATGCCTGATACCTCCATTATGCTTCCGCTATGCGACATTCTTTGTATCAGTGTCAACGAATTATTAAGTGGGGAGAAAATCAATATGGAGAATAACGATCAGAAAAACGAACAGCTTTTGCTGGATATGGCAAAGGAATTGGAGAAGAAAAATAAGACGATCTGGTCTTCTATGTGGGCAATTATGATCGTAAGTATGACAGCACTGTTTGCAGGTCTCTTTATCGCTGCATACTTAATACCCGAAGGAGTTTGGCAGCTTGTCACAGTGCTTGCGCTTTGCATCGTGTTTTTGATCCCCTGCTTCTATGCCTTAAAGCTTGAAGTCAGTGTGGGTGCTTACAAGTGCAAACAATGCGGACACGAAATTGTGCCTACCTACTCTCAGGCACTGTGGGCAATGCACCGTGGAACCACCCGCTACTTAAAATGCCCCGTATGCAATAAACGCACCTGGTGCAAAAAAGTATTGAAAAAATAAATTTTAACCCACCCAGCTGTTTCACAAAACACCCTATAACAAAATATACACCCCAAATGATTTGGGGTGTATATTTTTCAGTCTGTCAAAGAACCCCTGTTTTCGTTAGGTGAAAACAGGGGTTTTGGTGTATTTGGGTGTAAATATAAGTAATATTTGCGAGAAAAAGGAGTTATTCCAACTCCAATTTGCCAGCTTTTTCAGGTTCATGGC
>JAGASJ010000072.1 GCA_017621795.1 Oscillospiraceae bacterium
CTTGGTGGGAATGCCCACGTCCACGGAAAGCTGACGGACGGCGTCCACAGCGGCCTTGCGGTAAGTATCCTGATCCATACCGGTGGTATCTACACCCATTGCTTCGGCAATGGCCTTGTACTTTTCACCGGAGCAGTCTGCGTTGTAGGCCATTACGATGGGCAGCATCATCGCGCAGGCGACACCGTGGGGGGTGTCGTATACAGCGCCCAGGGTATGTGCTACAGAGTGGGCGATGCCCAAGCCTACGTTGGAAAATGCCATGCCGGTCACGAACTGGCCCAGAGCCATACCTTCACGGCAGTCGGGGTCATTTTCTACAGCACCGCGCAGGCTCTTGGAGATCAGACGAATAGCCTCCAGGTTCAGGCAGTCGGGCAGAGCCCAGGCGCCCTTGGTGGTGTAGCCTTCGATGGCGTGAGTCAGAGCGTCCATACCGGTGGAAGCGGTAAGACCCTTGGGCATCGTGGACATCATATCCGGGTCCACAACAGCGATGTTGGGAATATCATTGACATCAACGCAGACGAATTTGCGCTTGCGCTCTACATCGGTAATAACGTAGTTGATGGTGGCTTCAGCGGCAGTGCCGGCAGTAGTGGGCACGGCGATGGTGAATACGGTGGGGTTCTTGGTGGGTGCAACGCCCTCCAGGGAACGAACATCCTCAAATTCGGGGTTGTTGATGATGATACCGATGGCCTTGCCGGTGTCCATAGAGGAGCCGCCGCCAATGGTGATCATATAGTCCGCACCGGAGGCCTTGTAAGCGGCAACACCGGATTTTACATTTTCGATGGTGGGATTGGGCTTAATATCGGAATAAATCTCGTAAGCCATATTGTTGGCATCCAAAAGGTCGGTGACCTTCTTGGTAACGCCAAATTTGATCAGGTCGGGATCCGAGGCAACAAAAGCCTTTTTAAAACCCTTTGCGGCAATAATACCGGGGATTTCCTGAATCGCGCCTTTGCCGTGGTAGGAAATGGGGTTGGATACAAAACGATTTGCCATAGTGTATTCCTCCTGTAAAATATGATGCCGAGCGTGCGGCCTGATAAAATTATAACATACGGCGGTTTGCAATACAAGAAAAACATTTTTGCGCACTTTCTGCCGTAGTTGCGTTTTGACTATAAATATGCTATAATGGATCAGAAGGGGGCTGACGGATCATGGAATATAATGATATTTACGACCAAAATAGAAACAAAACAGGCCGTACCCACGTCCGCGGCACGCCCTGGAAAAAAGGGGAGTATGGGCTGGTGGTATGCGTCTGGGTCTGTGATGGAGCAGGCAAGGTGCTTCTGACCCGCCGCGCACCGGAAAAGACATATCCGGGCACCTGGGAAAATTCCGGCGGTGCGGCGCAGGCAGGGGAAGACAGCCGCCAGGCGATCGCAAGGGAACTGTTTGAGGAGACGGGGATCCGTGCCGAAGCGGAGGAATTTCAGTTTATCGGCAGTAACACCGAGCGCAATACCCATTACGATTATTACTATATCCTGCGTCAAACACCTGTGGAGGAGATCGTGCTCCTGCCCGGGGAGACGGACGATGTGCGCTGGGCGACCTTTCGTGAGGTCGAGCAGCTGGTGGCTGAGAAGAAAATCTGCAGGGTGATCGCACGGCAGTTTGGCTGGCAAAAGGAGCTTTTGCCCGGCTGGCAGAATACACAAAATTAAGAGTTAAATTTTGGATAAAAAGTCCCGTCCTTTGTACTTGCCAAGGGCGGGGTTTTTAGGTTATAATGAAAAAAAGCGTTTTTTCACAGTGTCCGGCAAAGAACGCGCGCAGCCGGATGTGAAAAACGTTTTTCTTTTTTTCATAAAAGGAGGAAATAATGATGATTGAATTGCAAAAATTACCGGTTGTTCACGGAAAAGTCCCTCTGCGTTATGCCCGTGGTCATTTCGCAACCAACCACAGCCATATTAACTATTATATTGATATTACTTACGAAAAAACCCGTCTGAGTGAAGCCAAAGACAGCGCAAAGCAACTGGTTTCCCACTTTATCAATAATACACCCGTAGATACCATCTTGTGCCTGGACGGCACGGCTGTGCTGGGTGCCTGTGTGGCAGACGAGCTGACCTCCAGCGGTTTCCGTACCTTAAACCGCCATCAGAGCATTTATGTTGTGGAGCCGGAGTATAACGCCAATTCTCAGATCATCTTCCGCGAGAATATCCAGCCGATGATTCGGGATAAGCACGTGCTGATCCTGATGGCCTCTGTGACCACCGGCACGACTGCACAGCGTTCCATCGAGGCGCTGAGCTACTACGGCGGTAAGGTGGCGGGCATTGCCGCGATCTACAGTGCCACCGAATCTGTATCGGGCTATCCTGTCCGTTCCGTTTACGATGTGAATGACCTGCCGGACTACCAAAGCTACGACTATCGGGATTGCCCCTACTGCAAACAGGGCCGCCGTATCGAAGCGCTGGTCAACAGCTTCGGCTACTCCGCACTGTAATCCTACATCATAAAGCCACCTTCTGCCCTGTGGCAAAAGGTGGCTTTTAATACAACATAAACAGAAAAATATAAACAAAATAGAAGCATAAACACGATTCAAAAAAATTTTAAAAAATTTTGAAAAAAGATGTCACAAATTGCCCCCTTCGCCACATATATAGATAGAAGCAAATTAAAAGGGGGCGATGACGATGATTTTATAAACAGACGAATGCACATAAATCATACAAAAGGAGGAGTTTATGATGTTAAAACGGTTTTTACAGTGGGTTAGCACTTTACTTGTTATCGTTTTCGTGTTTCAAATGCTTCCCTTGCAGGTGCTGGCTGCACAAAATACGCAGAGCCCTGCTGCGGGAGTCAATGAGGAGCAGTTGCCTGCATCTGCGGAGGCGACGGTTGTTGCCGAGCTTACGGAGGAGCGGGATACATATACAAAGCAATTTCTTTTAGATAACGGCAATATTATGGCAGTGCAGTACGCTATGCCTGTCCACTATCAGGATGCAGACGGCACTTGGCGTCAATATGATAACCGGATGGAGGAAGTCCCTGTCCCTGCCGATGCCGATACGACCCTCTCGGCGGAATATCGGGTTATTGAAAGCGATAAGGAGATCCGCCTTTCCCACAAAGCATCCGAAAAGAAGTTGGTGACCATCGAAAAGGACGGCCATCAGATTTCCTGGGGCTTTTCCGGTGTCAACAAATCTACCGTGCAATTTACAGAGGCAGACCATTCCTATGAGGGAAACGATGCACACCTGACCTTGCAAGGCATTATTCAGGAAGCCATCTACGCCGATGCCTTTACTGATGTGGATCTGCAATATTATATTCTTCCCACCGGCGTGAAGGAGAACATTCTGCTCAAGAATAAAAATACGCAGAATGAATTTGAAATCGAGTATAAGTATCACGGTCTCACCGCAACACAGATCGACAGCCGCCATATTGCGCTTACAGACCCGGAGGGCAATACGGTTTATACCATCACCGCACCGGCAATGGTGGATGCCAACGGCGTGTGGAGCAATGCCCTTGAGCTGACGGTGGTAGAGGCCAAGAACAACAAGCTGACTGTAAAGCTCACTGCAGATGCCCAATGGTTGCAGGACGATGCGCGTGCCTATCCCGTTACCGTGGATCCTTCCTTCAATACGGATCGCACCTGGGGCAGTGTGGATTCCACCACCATCGTATCCGGTCATCCTGATCGGTCCTACGGCTTAGGGAGCAATAACTATATCGGCTGTATGTATGTGGGCTATGAGCCCAACAGCTCCTTCAGAAAATCCCGGGCATTGGTGCGGCTGAATACGCTGCCCCAGCTTTCTCCCGGTGATGTGATCGTGGATGCACAGTTTTGTCTGTTGCAGGATGCATCCTATAGGGCGATCCAGGTCAATGTCCATCAGGTGACGGCGCAATGGGCAATGGCTACCGCCACCTGGAACAATATGAATACGGCCTACAATCCGTCTGTAGAAGATTATGACATTACCACCTACGGTGCTGACGATGTATACAGTGCGTGGAATGTGACCAATCTGGTGCGGCAGTGGTATGACGGCACGGCAGAAAACCACGGCTTTATGGTGATCGCCCCCACAGAGACCGCCACCTCCATGTCCCGTGTGATCTACTATGCTTCAACCTACCCCGATTCCATCTCCGTCCGCCCGGTGTTGCAGATTACCTACCGCAACAATAAAGGCATTGAAAGCTATTGGACATATCACAGCCAATCCTTGTCTGTGGGTGCAGTTGGAGCTATCAACGACTATTCCGGCAATTTGGTTTACCAGGTGCCTGTAATGTCCGAAAGCGGTGCAAGGCTACCGATTTCGGTAAATCTGACCTATAACGGCTATACATCGGACAAGCAGTTTATGGGCGGCACATCCGGCCCGGTCACCGGCAATGGCTGGCAAATGAATTTCAATCAGCGATGCCTGAGCGTGGATCGAATAACGGAGCTGGGCACGTCGGTTATTACAGCGTTAAAGAATGCCGGATACCTTCATGTATATATAGATGCTGACGGAACGGTACATTACTTTAAGAAAACCACAAGCAACTATATATTAGAGGATGAAGACGGACTGGGAATGACCATGAAGGTCAATCAGGTCACCGGCAGTCCCTATTACATTGAATGTACAGACGGCAGTCAGCTCCATTTCAACGCCGATGGCTATATCTACAAGATGGTGGATGCGGATGGCAACGATGCAACCGTTACCTATGACGGTGCAAACATTACAAGCATTCAGGATGGTGCAGGCCGTGTAACCACCTTTACCTATAGCGCTTATAACAATATGTCACGGCTGACCGGTGTAACAGACCCGTCCGGCCGCACCACGACACTGACCTATGACGGAGGCAATCTGCAAAGGGTCACTTATCCCGACGGCACTTCCGTCCAATTCCGGTATACAACCGTCACTGCAAACGGAAAGGAGTATAATCTAATTACCCGTGTTACGGATTTGGACGGCACCTATCTTTCCTACACCTATAAAACTGCGGGCTTGGCACAGGAGTATGCCCGAGTTGCCTCGGTGCAGGAGCACGCTGCAGACGGCACACCGGGCAACAGTATGACCATTACCTACAATCAGGACAATACCACGGATTATAGCTATACTGTTGGCTCTGTCACTACGGAGGAAAGCTATTGCTTTGATCATTTTGGCAGAACGGTGTGTATCCTCAATGCCGATGGCAGTTCTGTTTACGGTAGCTATGTAGCCGCCACAGGGAAAAAGAACAACCGCCTGAGCTTCCAAGCACAGGGCGCACCGCACATCGAAAATCTGCTGGCAGACAGCAGTGCGGAAAATGCAGAAAGCGGCTGGACTGTTGAAACCTATAATTTGCCCTGTGTTTCTATAGACACTACGGAGCACTATCTTGGTGCTAAGTCCATGAAGGTTGAAACAACTGCAGGCTCGGAATCTCCAGTTGTAGTTGCTGAACAGGTTGTAGATGTAGCTCCCGGACAAACATATACCTTTTCTGCATATGTGAAAACAGATAATGTGCGCATTGCACCCGGTAATTACGGTGCAATGCTGAATGTGTTTTTCCTAAGTGACCGCGATTCTTCGAACCATGTTTCTGCACATACTTCGGAATACCTTGTAGGCACGCAGGACTGGCAAAGAATCAAAGTAACTGCTACCGCACCGGAAAATGCCACTGCGGTACGGGTATGTTGTGGATTATGGGGAGCAACAGGTACGGCCTGGTTTGACTGCATGCAGTTGGAAGTCGGCAGAACGATGAACGACTACAATATGCTCACAAACAGCAGCTTTAGCGGCACTTCCGGCTGGACCGGTCAGAATTTGGCAACCGGGGATGGAATCGATTCTGCAAATGATCGCTATGTGATTTCCGGCGAATACGGCAAAATGAGAAGCGCAGAGCAGACGGTGCAGATCGGCCGAAAGGGCACCGGCTTTACCCTGAGCGCAAAAGCGCAGGGCCACTCTGTGCCTGTGGGCTATGAAAACCGTAGCTTTGGACTTGCCCTGGATGTGTATTATGAGGACGGCAGTGTTTCCAACCACAACGCCCAATTTAACCCCGATACCTCCGGTACTCAATATCTCAGCACTACCGTTCTTGTGCCCGAGGAGAAAAGGGACTTGACCGTCAGCTATGTGAAATACCGCATTACATACGACTATAATGCCAACAGCGTGTGGTTTGATGAGTGTATGCTGACCTTTGACGAAACGGGAACAGCCTATACTTACGACAGTGACGGCAATGTGATCTCCGCCGCAGATAACGCAGGGCGCAACGCCACTTATACCTACAACGATGCCCAGGAGCTGATTGGCACAACCAACGGCAATAACGAAAGCTACAGCTATACCTATTCCGATACCAACGAGCATCGCCTGGTGGCCGCCCGTTCCAATCAGCTGGGTAGTGGCTTTACCTATACCTACGATAGCTTTGGCAACATTGTCGGCACCAAGATGGGCACGGTGGATACATCCGGCGTGTTGGATACCGATGAACTGTATCTTGAGAGCGGCGTAACCTATGATTCTACCGGCAATTATGTCACAGCGGTGACGGATCAGCGGGGGAATACCGTTTCTTATAATATTGATCCCATCAGCGGCCTGACCGGCAGTATTACAGACCCCTCCGGCGCAACCACAAGCTATACCTATGAGGAAGATTCCTGGCTACCGCTGACCGTTACCAGTGGAGATGCTTCCGTAAGCTACGGCTACGATGCCTATAACCGCCTGACCCAGATCCGGCATAACGGCTTTACCTATCATTTCACCTTCGATAAATTCGGCAATACCGGCACCGTTAAGGTTGGGAATCAGGCCCTGATAACCAATGCCTACGAAAACGGCAACGGACAGCTTCAATCTGCCACCTATGGTAACGGCACGGTCTATTCCTACGCCTATGATACCTACGGCCGCGTAACCGATGTGTTTATCAACGGCGTTAAGAGCTATTCTACCGTTTATAACGCAAAAGGACAGGTTGCAGAAATTATTGACCTTGTAAACGATGTCACAACATGTTATACTTATGATATAAGCGGACGGCCTCTGCGCTCTACCCAGTCTGACGGTAAGAGCATTTCCACAGGCTATGATATTTTAAACCGTGTGACCTCTGTCAATTACCAGTTCGCAGGGGAGAGCTATACTGCCAGCTATGGCTATGGTGCAGACGGGCAAAAGGGTACATCTACCCTTATTTCCGGCGACACCCATACTGCTACCTACGATAGCCTGGGCAGAGAGACTGCTTCCACCGTTGGCGGCCGCCTGACCAGAGGTATTACCTATTGGAATGTCAGCGGAAACAAAACCACCACCTTGCCCCAAACCCTGAGCTATACCCAGGAAGGAAGCACCCTACTGAGCACCGCCTATACCTACGATTCTCGTGGCAACATTGCTACTATGACGGTGGATGGTGTTACTTGGTCTTATACCTATGACAGCCTGAATCAGCTTACCGGTGTGACCACCAGTGACAATAGCTTTACCGCTTCTTATTCCTACGATAACGGCGGCAATATTACTTCCAAAACCGTCAACGGTGTCACCACCACTTATGGCTACAATGACCCCAACTGGAAGGACAAGCTGACGAGATACGGCAATGAAGGAGTAAGCTCAGATAGAATAGGTAATATTTGGCAAATTGGAACATACCAAATGTCCTATGTTGGTCGTCAATTAATTGAAGTATACACCGCTGAGAATAATACGATCAACTTCTATTATAATGCTGATGGTATTCGCGTTAAGAAGGTAAACGAGGATATTGGTACCACCAACTACTTTGTTGACGGCAGTACCATTCTTGCTGAGCAAACGGGAACTGATGTGATCTGGTACATCTACGATAGCAATGGAGAAATTGTAGGCTTTACTTATAATGAAGTCCCGTACTACTATCTGAAGAACCAGC
>JAGASJ010000073.1 GCA_017621795.1 Oscillospiraceae bacterium
GCAGAGGTCAAAGAAGCGCCAAAGACAAGCAACGCGACCCCGATGTGTATATAGATACTCGAGCGGGGCGCGTTGCGCAGTAAGTCAAAATATCTTGCGGAGCAAGCCTTTTAAAAAATACTTTCGGGACGGGAGACCCGTCCCCTACGATATGATTCAAAATATTTAGATCTATATTTTGACGGTTTGGGGGTTCTTTGACTCTCTGAGCAAGGCCTCGGAGTAAATCCGAGGCCTTTGCTCTGCCCGTCGGTATAATCCCCCTTGTTTTGGAAAAGATATCCAAAACAAGGGGGATTATGATGCTTATACGAACTGCGGTGCTGTATTTGATTCTGATTTTTGTCATTCGGTTTCTGGGAAAGCGGCAGATTGGGCAGATGGAGCCCAGCGAGGTGGTGGTGACCATGGTGGTAGCGGATTTGGCGGCCACCACCATGCAGGATATAAACGAGCCGATTCTATCCAGTATTCTGCCCATTGGGGCAGTGCTTCTGATGGAGCTGCTGCTTTCCACCCTGTCCCTGAACAGTGTATTTGTGCGAAAGCTTTTATGCGGAAAACCGGTAATCCTGATAGAAAACGGGCGTTTTATCCCGAAAAATATGAAGAAGACCCGCATTACGGTGGACGAGCTTACCGCCCAGCTGCGGCAGAAGAATGTGATGGACCCGTCTCGGGTGCAATACGCGATTTTGGAGACCGGGGGCAATCTGTCCGTCTTCCCCTACCCGGAGGAACAGCCTGCCACCTGCAAGGACGCAGGCATCTCCCCCCAATCCCAATATCTGCCCTTTTCCGTGATATCCGACGGTCGGATCTGTCACGACAATCTGAAAAAAGCGGGAAAGGACACCACGTGGCTGCACCGTCAGCTGCAAAAAGAAAAGCTCTCCTTAAGGGATGTCTTTTATATGACCGTGGACGAAGACAACACCGTTACGGTTTATAAAAAGAAATAAATGCAACAGCTCGGTCATAGAATAAACCAAACCGTATGGAGGGGATTTTATGAAACGACTGTTTTCGGTATTTTTGGCGGTACTGCTGATCTTCGGGGGTGTGTCGCTGACGGCGTCTGCGGAACAGATGCAGCTTCCGGCAAAGGGGGCAGTGCTGATGGATGCCGCCACCGGCACAGTGCTTTATGAGCAAAACGCCCACGAAAAACTGCACCCGGCCAGTGTGACCAAGGTGATGACCATGCTTTTGGTGATGGAGGCGCTGGACCAGGGGAAGATTGCCCTGACGGATACCGTCACCGCCTCCCAGTCTGCCGCCGCCAAGGGCGGCAGTCAGATCTACTTAAAGGTAGGGGAGCAAATGACCGTGGAGACCCTGCTGAAATCCGTGGCAGTGGCCTCTGCCAACGATGCGGCCTGTGCCCTGGCTGAGCACCTTGCAGGCAGTGAAGCGGCATTTGTTCAAAAAATGAATCAGCGCGCTCAAGAGCTGAAGATGGCAGATACCCACTTCGTAAACTGCACCGGGCTGGACGATGGGGAGGATGCCAAAAACCATTTGACCTCCGCCTACGATATCGCCCTGATGTCCCGACAACTGCTGTTTTACCACCCAACGGTGAAAAACTACACCACCATTTGGATGGACACGGTACGGGATGGCACATTTGGTCTTTCCAACACCAATAAGCTGGTGCGGTTTTATAACGGCTGTACCGGACTGAAAACCGGCTACACCTCTCAGGCGGGCTTTTGTCTTTCCGCATCCGCAATGCGGGAGGATATGGAGCTGATCGCGGTGGTTTTGGGGTGCAGTACCTCTCAGGAGCGTTTTTCCGCCTGCAAGAGTATGCTGGACTACGGCTTTGCCAATTTTGCAGTGATCGCCCCAAACGTTGAAGCGTACCCGGAGGTAAAGATCACACTGGGCGAAAAAAAGCAGGTGAAGGTCACAACTATAGACCGATGCAATCTTTTAATCGACAAGGGGCAAAAAAATGAGGTGCACTACACCCTGGAGGTTACCGAGAAGGTGACTGCACCGGTAAGTAAGGGGCAACGGCTGGGCACGATGACCGTGCGATGCGGAGAACAGGTTTTAGCCCAGCTTCCCCTGGTGGCAGAGGAGACGGTGCCCCGTCTGAGCTTTGTTCAGATCTGGAAAAATTTGCTGCGCACCTTGTTTTTAGGTTAAGGCAGCGCATTAAAATCGGGACGGGAAACCCGTCCCCTACAGTTCTTCTCCTCTATAGTTACAACCAAAAAAGGCTCCCCTGACAAGGGGAGCCGGTTCGGGCGGCAAAAATTGCCGCCCGCTATTTTGTTTTTATTCTACGACGGTCAATTCAAAGTCGCTCATTTCACCGGTTTTTTCGTTTTTCACCACGGTAAACTCGCCAACCTTGATCAAAGAGGAGTCCTTCTTCGGCTTGCTCTTGGAGTAGCCCCAAATGGTATCCTCGTTATAGTCTTTGTCCGCGGCCTGATTCTTGGCAAATTCCGCTTCATCCAGGATGTACACAGAGATGGTATAGTCGGTGGTCTTGTCCCGCACGCCTCTGTAGGCGCTGTCTACCACGCAGAACACCTTTTCCTCGTCCCAGTCGTCGGTGACGGACAGGACGTACTCGGCCATCTCTTTATTGGCCTGCACCCGTTGCTCGGTGGTATAGTCGGCAGAACGGGAACGCTCCTTATATTTGGGGCTGTAAAGATAGCTCAGATAGCCTGCGGCAGTGCCCACACCCAGGGCGAACATCAGCACCAGCGCAACCACCCGCTTGGTGGAAAAGACCATATTGGTGGTGTCGGCAAAGGTGAGCTTTGCCCGCCGTGTCACCGGGATCAGCGCCTTCAAAAACAGGGTGATCACCACGGACTCAATGGGGAACATACACAGGTTCTTAAATACACGCACAGTTGCAAAAGTGCCCAAAATGGCATCCTTTGCCTTTTCCGGGTTGCCCATATAGGTGTACTGCCAGGCGAAGATGGCTTGCTGCAGCACCATATTTACAAAGAAGCAAATGATGAAGCGGCTGAGCATCACGCGGGTGGTAGAGGGCTTTGCACGGTACAGGCAGAGGGCGTATGCCATACTGCTGGCGATCTCTGTCAGCACAAAGGGCAGGAAGTAGTCACCGGTGGGGAAGATCATAAAGCCCACAGTGTCGGAGATGATGGCGGCGGGAATAGCCATCACCGGTCCGTAGATCATACAGCCCAAGGCGGTAGCCAGAGCGGCAGTTTGAATGCTCAGCTGGGGTCCCAAAGGAATGGCCAGAGGCTTCAGGGCAATGCGCAGCGCAACCATCAGGGCGGTGATCACCAGCATACGGGGATCCTTCAGCTCTGCGGCGGCATCCTTCCAATACTGCTTGGAAAACGGATTTTTGTACAGGGTCGTGCTTCGGGTTCTTGACATAAAAATTCCTCCTTTTGTAAACAGATGCCCTGCCCTTTACAAAAAATCCCCAAAGTGCCGAAGCACTTTGGGGAGATTCTATAAAACGGATAGGGTCGGCTTTTGCCGATTATCGTTGCTACATAAAGGAGGCTTCTCCAATATGATTGCAGCGGGTGCGGATACCTTATCGCGGGCAAAGCCCTTCGTCTGTCACTCAACTCCCCATTTTGACAGCACTTCACGCAAGGTGTCCTACTCTGTTCTTCCATATCATACACGAACTGACAGAAAAAGTAAAGTGCTTTTTTACAGAGATTTTGAGCGTTCCTGGACAAGCAGTAAATCGGAAATGATGGAATTGCTGATTAAGAAGCCCCGGGCCGTCAAATGCCAGCGCCCGTCATAGGTCTGTGCGGCAAGCCCCTGCTGTTTGTATTCCGCCAGCTGTGCCTCCAGGGGGGCAAAGGGCAGAAGGAAGGTGTTTTCGTAGGTCTCACGGTCGATGCCGGCAGTGGTACGCAGACGCATCATCAGATACTCTGCCGCCCGTTCACGGGGCGCGACTTCCTGCAGCTCCTCCACCACCGTGCCGCCCTGCAAAACGCCCTCGATATATTGGTGCACATCCCGCACCATCGAAAAGCGGCTTCCGCCAAAATCAGAGCTGGCGCCCGGGCCAAAGCCCAGATACTCCCCACCGGTCCAGTACTTCATATTATGGCGGGAGGTATGCCCCTTTTTGCAGAAATTGGAAATTTCGTACTGATGATAGCCGTGCTTGCGGAGAAGCTCCACCGCGGACAAATACATATCCGCCTGGGTATCATCATCCGCCAAATTGTAAAAGTCCCGCATATTGTAAAGGGGTGTGCCTTCCTCCACCTGCAGGCCGTAACAGCTGATATGCTCCGGCTTTAAGGACAGAACATTATTCAGCGTGGCATTCCAGTCCTGAAGACGCTGGCCGGGCAGACCGTAGATCAGGTCCACGGAGATGTTCCGAAAGCCCTTTTTCCGCAGCTTTTTTACCGCCATAACCGCCTCGGCATAGGTGTGGGGACGGCCAAGGGTCTTTAAAATATTGTCATTGTCGCACTGGATCCCCAGGCTCACCCGATTAAAGCCCTCGCCCCGTACCCGACGCAACAAACGGTCGGTGACAGAATCCGGGTTGGCTTCAAAGGTGATCTCTGCTGTGGGACTCACATCAAAATTCTTGCGGATGGCGGCCAAGATCATGGCCATACCCTCACCGCCGAAAAAGCTGGGCGTGCCACCGCCGAAGTAGATGGTATCCACGATATGATTGGGGGCTTGGGTGCCCGCCTCTTTAATGTGGGTGCAGACCGCCTGGGTATACCCGTCAAAGTCCAGATCCTTTTTGTTCGTCACCGAGTAGAAGTCACAATACTGACACTTACTGCGGCAAAAGGGCACGTGCACATAAATACCCAGGGGAATTTTGTTTTTTCGTTGTAAAAGAGCCATTTTTAATCCTCATCCAGCTTCAGTACCGCCATAAAGGCCTCGGAAGGTACAGATACAGTGCCAAAGGTACGCATCCGTTTTTTGCCTTCCTTCTGCTTTTCCAAAAGCTTCTTTTTACGGGTGATGTCGCCGCCGTAGCACTTGGCCAGCACGTCCTTGCGCAGTGCCTTGATGGTCTCACGGGCAATGATCTTGCCGCCAATCGCCGCCTGCACGGGAATCTCAAACTGGGCGCGGGGAATATTGTCCTTCAGCTTCTCACAGATCTTGCGGGCACGGGGATAAGCGTTATCCGCAAAGAGAATGAAGCTCAGCGCGTCCACAATGTCGCCGTTGAGCAGAATATCCAGCTTGACCAGCCGGCTGGGACGGTAACCGATCAGCTCATAGTCCAAAGAGCCGTAGCCACGGGTACGGGACTTGAGGGCGTCAAAAAAGTCGTAGATGATCTCGTTCAGGGGAATTTCGTAGTGCAGCTCCACCCGCTTGGCGTCCAGATAAACCATATCCTTGAACTCACCCCGTCGGGAGGTGGCCAAATCCATAATATTCCCCACGTATTCCTGAGGGGCGATCAGACTGGCCTTGACATAAGGCTCTTCCGCCAGCTGAATATCCATCGGGTCGGGATATTCCAAAGGATTATCCACCATCAGCACTTCACCGGTATTTTTGGTAATGCGGTATACCACGTTGGGCGCGGTGGTGATCAAGTCCAAATTGTATTCCCGTTCCAAACGCTCCTGAATGATCTCCATGTGCAGCAGTCCCAAAAAGCCACAGCGGAAGCCAAAGCCCAGTGCAATGGAGCTTTCCAGTTCGTAGCTCATGGAGGCGTCGTTCAGCTTTAGCTTTTCCAGAGCCTCCCGCAGATCCTGGTATTTTGCGCCGTCGGCAGGATATACGCCGGAATAGACCATCGGCTGTACCTGACGGTAACCGGGAAGGGCCTGCGCGGCAGGATTTGCGACGGCAGTGACCGTGTCACCCACGCGAGTATCGGCAACGTTTTTAATGGAGGCGGTGATGTAGCCTACTTCGCCGGCACCCAAAGCATCTGTGGGGGTCAGGCCCAAAGGATTCATGGTGCCCACTTCCACCACCTTGTATTCCGCACCGGTGGCCATCATCCGAATGTCCATACCGGGCACCACCATGCCCTCTTTAACGCGCACATAGACGATCACGCCTCTGTAGGAATCATACTGGCTGTCGAAGATCAGCGCCTGCAGAGGGGCATTGCGGTCACCCTTGGGGGCAGGCACATCCCGCACCACCATCTCCAAAACAGAATGGATGTTGATGCCGTTTTTGGCAGAGATCTCCGGTGCGTCCTCGGCGGGAATGCAGATGATGTCCTCAATTTCTGCCTTTACCTCCTGGGGACGGGCAGAGGGCAGGTCGATCTTGTTGATCACCGGCAGTACTTCCAGTCCCGCATCGGTGGCCAGGAAGGTATTGGCCAGTGTTTGCGCCTCTACACCCTGACTGGCATCCACCACCAATACCGCACCCTCACAGGCCGCAAGAGAACGGCTGACCTCATAGTTAAAGTCTACGTGGCCAGGGGTGTCGATCAGGTTCAGGGCATAGGTCTGCCCGTCGTCTGCGTGGTAGGTAAGCTGGACGGCACGGGCCTTGATGGTGATGCCGCGCTCACGCTCCAAATCCATAGAGTCTAAAATTTGGCTCTCCATCTCCCGCTTGTCGATGGCGTTGCATTCCTCCAGCAGTCGGTCCGCCAAGGTGGATTTGCCGTGGTCGATATGGGCGATGATGGAGAAATTACGAATCCTGGAAAGTTCGGTCATACAAATTGCTCCTTGTGTAAAAGAGGTAAAGATCATAATTGCACGGATGCATATTTTTCTAATTATACATTATACAAAATAATTGGATAAATGTAAACTGCATATTATGAAAAAACAAGGCAATACTTCTAATACCAATTCTCAACAAAATCGCTTCCGATAGCCACTACTTTTCCATAAAAATGACAAAGTCAGGCAAAAATAAAAAAATTTTTTAAAAACCCTTGCCGATTGGGAAAAATCAGGCTATAGTTTACAGGAATATGGCGAAGAGAGAAGGAGAGATATTATGAGCACCAAGAAATCCGCCCCTAAAAAGGGCACCCCCAAGCCCAACCAGGAAGAGCTGCAGGCGCAGCTGCAGGAGCTGATCGCCCGTGGGCGCAAGGAGGGCATCATCCCCCTTTCCGAGGTCAATGCACTTCTGGAAAAGATGGAGCTTTCCCCCGATAAAATTGAAGATATCTACGATAAGTTTGAGGCCATGAATATTCAGCTGGCCGGCACAGAGCTGGAGCTGGATCTGGGTGATGACCTGGATCTGGGCGACGACCTGGGTGACGACCTCTCCTTAGAGCTGAACGAAGAGGATCTGGTAGACCCGGTAGACCTGGCCGCAGAATACAATCTGGACGACCCTGTGCGGATGTACCTGAAGGAGATCGGTCAGATCCCCCTGCTGACCGCAGAGGAAGAAGTAGACCTGGCAAAGCGGGTGTCTGAGGGAGATCAGGCGGCAAAGGACAAGCTGACGGAGGCAAACCTGCGTTTGGTGGTTTCCATTGCAAAGAAGTATTCCGGCAGAGGTCTGCACATTTTGGACCTGATTCAGGAGGGCAACACCGGCCTGATCCGTGCTGTGGATAAATTCGACTGGACAAAGGGAAATAAATTCTCTACATATGCTACCTGGTGGATTCGGCAGGCCATTACCCGCGCCATTGCCGACCAAGCGCGCACCATTCGTGTGCCGGTGCATATGGTGGAGGTCATCAACAAGGCTACCCGCTGTAACCGCAAGCTGGTACAGGAATTGGGCCGCGAGCCGACGGTGGAGGAAATTGCCGCAGAGCTGGGTCTGCCGGTGGAAAAAATCATCGAGGCAAACCGCACCGCCGCCGATACCCTGAGCCTGGATACCCCTGTGGGCGACGAAGAAGACACTTCCATCGGCTCTTTCGTAGAGGACGAACGCACCCCCGGTCCGGCAGACGCTACCTCCAATGCCATGCTGGCAGAGGCCCTGCGGGATATTCTCAGTACCCTGACCGACCGTGAGGCAGATGTGCTGCGTATGCGCTTCGGTATGGAGGACGGACGTGCCCACACCTTGGAGGAAGTGGGTCAGAGCTTCGGTGTTACCCGTGAGCGTATCCGTCAGATCGAAAACAAGGCCATCCGCAAGCTGCGCCATCCCAGCCGCGCAAAGAAAATTAAAGACTTTTACTGCTAAAAAAACAGGACGGCAAAAGGTAATGCTCTAAGCGGAAAATTTGAAAAATACCGCTAAGCCCAAACCCTTATTACAAACAGAAAGAGCAAGAATACAAGGATTTGTTTCCTTTTATTCTTGCTCTTGTTTTTTCTTCTGTCGATATGTCAACTTCGTTGACTCGATATGCTTTCCCTACGCTCAAGCTCGATATATTGTCGCTACGCGCCAATTCGATATGAGATAAATCCCTCGTTTGCGAAGCAAACATATCGAGTGCGCAAGCACATATCGAACGCCGCAGGCGTATATCGAAAATCCCGTGAGGGATTTATCTCGATGCGTGTTCTCCGTTAAGGAGAACACGCTAATGCCGCCCCGTTCTTCATATTTTAAGGAATGATTCCGGAATGACACGCAGGGTCATTCCCTACATATACTTTTTGAGGCAACCCCTTTATTTTTTATAGGGGCGATTGTTTGATTTTTGCGTAGCGGCGGGGGTATTGCTTGGGTGTGGGGGCAATTTTCCGCAGCACGATGACCGCGTGGGCTGTGCCGTCCATGGGAAATTCCAGCACCTTCTCCAGCTGAAGGCCCAAAACCTTTATTGCCCTTTTGGATTCCTCCAGCTCTTCCTTGGCGGCAGTGCCCTTCATTGCCAGCACCGCACCGCCCACCTTGACATAGGGGGCCGTCAGCTCTAAGAGGATCGGCAGCCGTGCCACAGCGCGGCTGGTAGCAAAATCATACTGCTCCCGCCGTGTTGCCACCGCTTCTTCTGCACGGGCAGTGACACATTCGGCATCCACGCCCAAGGTGGGCAGAATCGTCTGAAGCCAGTGCATCCGCTTGCCCAAAGAATCCAAAAGCGTCAGCTTCATTCCGGGGCAGGCGATTTTCAGGGGTACGCCGGGAAAACCCGCACCGCAGCCCACATCGATCACCGTTTTATCCCGCAGATCCTGAGCCGACAGCACACTGAGGCTATCCAGCAAATGCAGCTTTGCCACCTGCTCCGGCTGGGTAATGGCGGTCAGGTTCATCACCTTGTTTTGCTCCACCACCGCCTCACCAAAGGCACAAAGCTTTTGGGCGGTTTCCCGATCCAGGGTCAGACCCAAAGCAGGCAGCCCCTCCAACAGTGTATCAATCATTTCCTACAATATCCTCAAGGCGGTAATCGGTTTCGTCCATGGGGTCGAAAACGTCCTCGTTGGTCTCTTCCTCATCCTGGTTGATCTCCTGAATATGCCAGCTCACCAGCAACCTGCACAGGTCCTCTTCCACTTCCTCACCCTTCGCGCCGAAGAAGGCGTTGTAGGTGCGGATATCCCGCAGGACCGTGGGGTCGGTTTCGCTTTCAAGACGGGCAAGAGCCTGCCGGCTGGCAGTGCTGTCCACCGCCTTCAGTGCGTTGTAGCACACCCGATAGGCCATCAGATAGCCGGTATACACATATACGCCGTCGGCGTTGGAGATACAGGCCATGATCGCACCGAACTTGGCATCGTCTTCATCGGAGATGCACATTCTGTGACACATTTCAATGCTGATGGCATAGGGAAGACCAATTGCGGGCATATCGGGATTGACCAGGGATTCGCCGGTGAAGGTATAGGTTTTTCCGGTAACGCCCTTTTCACGGTCGCCCTTGGGCATCTTTTTGACCGGTACTGTCGTACCGCTGAAAATGGGGTAGCCCTGCTCATAGGTCAGACGCTCAAAGCCGTCTGCGGCAGAAAGTGCCAGGCTTTCAAAGCTCTCTCTTTCCACCTGACCGCCGAAATTCCGTGCAAATTTATTTGCCGTATCCCGGTAATAAACCGCCGCCTTTTCCAAAGAGGATACAGAGTATTCCTTCAGCTCCAGGCGCATATCCTCCTCAATGGGACCGGCGAATTTGTTTAGGCCGTAAATGCCGGTGCCAAGCAGAGAAAACACGCTCATCACTGCCAGCACCCATCCAAACCACTGAATGGGATTCCATTTGAACACGATCACCAGCACCAGTGTTGCCAGCAGGATCACAATAAAAAATGTAATGATCGTCTGCCACAAAACACCGGAAACGCCGGCGCTCCAGCCTGCCATATAGTCCATAATCATACGGCTGATATAGGGATATACCATATCCACCAGCTTGGAATGGGTCGCGGCAAAGGCTGTGATCATCGCGGTAAGGGCGGCAACAATGCCGGCCACTAAATATCCACGCCAATATTTCAAAGGATTCGCCTCCTTCTTGTCGTCTTCATTGGGCTCATAAAACTGCATTATATAGTATAACACAGTTTTTTCGTTTTGTCTGCAATTTTTTTAATTTAATGTTCTTAGAGGGCGTTTCGCAGGCTTTAAAAGCTTTATGGATTCAGCGCTTTTAGCTGATCGTATGCACCGTGATCGGTGCGGTTGATGGTCATCGGGGTGATGGAAATATAGCCGGCAGTGACGCAGTCTGTGTCCAGGGTCAGGTCGTTACTGTTTTCATACACACAGAAGCCGCGGGGCATATACAGATCCTCGCCCTGAGGCTCAAATTCGTCGCAGTAGTACGGCCCGCCCTGACGGGTAATGCGGATTCCCTTGGGATCACGGGGAATATTGATGTTATACAGACTGTGGCGCTGCAGCAGCTTTTGGCTGACCACATAGTCCCATACCTGATCCAAATAGCAGGTGGCACGATCATACTCACGAACGCCGGTGGAAAGGGCAATGGCGGGGATCCCCAGGGCACAGGCCTCAAAAATCGCCGCCGCTGTGCCGGAATACATCACATCCAGCCCCATATTATAGCCCTTATTCACGCCGGAGACCACCAGATCAAACTGCATTTTCAGCCCCATCACCGCAAAACGCACGCAGTCTGCAGGCGAGGAATCCACGGTCCAAAGTGATATTTCTTCCACCTGACGGGGGACGGCACGAAATGCCTTGTGCAGCTCAATGGAGTGGCTTTTACCGCTTTGCTCAAATTCGGGCACCACAACGGTGACCTCTGCCCGTTTTTGCCACCATCTTACCAGCGGCAGAAGCTGGGCAGCGGAAACAGAATCGTCATTGGTAATTAAAACCCGCATTACAGCCACCCCTCATGTGTGTCCTTATATGCCTTTACGTGGGCATCCGCATCCTTTAAAAGTGCCTGCATCTCCTCCATCGAGTAGACCGTTGCACCGCTGGCGCAGGCATGACCGCCGCCGTGATATTTTTCAGCAATGGTGTTGATGGCCACAAAACGGGAGCGCAGACGGACACGGATAGAGCCCTCGGCATCGCCGTTTTCAATAAATACCATCCAGCAGATCACGTCCCGAATGGAATCCAGTGTGCCCACACAGGCGCTGGCCTGCTCTAAGCTCAGGTTAAATTCCTCCTGCATCGCCTTGTCCACATAGATATAGGCAATGCCGTTTTCAGTGATCTCCATACGGCGGTAGATCTCTGCCTTGAATTTCAGGTAGCCGTAGGCCTCCAAATAGAGGTTGGCGTACAGGGTGTCGGTGTCGATGCCCACATCCAAAAGGGTCGCCGCCGCCCGCAGAGTGTCGCCGCAGACGCCGCTGTATTTAAAACGGCCGGAGTCGGTGACCATTCCGGTGTAGAGGCACTTCGCCGCCTCCTGATTTAAAATCAGACGGTCTCTGAAGGTCTCGTAGAACACCACCACCATCTCACAGCATGAGGAACGCTCCTCCTCTACCCAAATATAGTCGCCGTAGTTTTCTAAGGGGATGTGGTGATCGATCTTGATCAGTTCCTTGCAAAGGGTGTACTTTTTGTTGGAAATGCGGTTTTCCGAAGCGGTATCCAGCACGATGCCCAAAGCGGAGGCGTAGACCTCATCGGAAACATCCGGGTCTTCTTCCCCTAAAAATGCCAGATATGCGGCGCTTTCCGATGCCACCAAATGCACCTGCTTTTCCGGCCAGGTGGCCTTGATGATGGCCTGCAGGCCCTTGGTCGCGCCGGTGCAGTCCCCATCGGGACGGACGTGGCGAAACAGGATGATCGTATCATACTCCTGTATTTTATCAAAAATCTTCTGCTTTATTTCTTTATTCATCGTCTTCTCCTATTGCGTCCAGATCCTGAAGCATCGCCATAACCGTTTCACGGTCTGCAACCGTTGCACCGCTGGCCTTTTGGTGTCCGCCGCCGCCGTACTTGACGGCAACGGGGTTGATGTTGTACATAGATGACCGCAGCTCGCATTGCACGCCCTTGTCGGTCTCGGTAAAGTTTGCCCAAATATGGACGCCCTTCATATCTGCCATGGTATTGACCATCCCCCGGGAGATGGTAAACAGGTCGATGCCCTGCTTTTCCAGCTCTGCCACCTCGTCCCGGGTGGTATAGATGTAGGCATTGTTTTTGGGGGTGAATCGGATCTTCAAAATAAAGGACGCCTTCAGCTTCTTATTTTCGTAGCTGTCGGCATACAAGCCCCGAAACAGTCGGTTGCTATCAAAGCCGGTCTCCAGCAGCACGGATGCCAAGCGGTGGGTGCGGGCAGTGGTGCCGTCGTAGCGGAAGCGGCCGGAATCGGTGACCATACCGGTGTACAGGCTTTGGGCCGCCAGGGGATTGATTTTCCAGTGCCCGTCCACTGCCAGCTGGGTCACCATACCGCAGCAGCTTTCAAAAGTGGAATCGATCACCTCTTCGTCCGCGATTTTGCCGGTAAACAGGTGATGGTCAATGCGGACGGTTTTTTCTGCCAGGGTATAGCGGCTGTCGCAAATCATATTGACGCCGCCGCAATCCAAAATGATGGCCAGTGCCCCCTGATAGGTGCTGTCGGGAATACAGTCCATCACGCTGTCGTCCATAAAGCTGTAGGTGCCCGGGTCGTCACCTACCACATAAATACGCTTTTGGGGATAGTTTTCCAAAAGCAGGTTTTTCAGGCCGATCTGACTGCCCATCGCATCGCCGTCCGGTTTGTGGTGGCGGTGCAGGATGATGGTGTTGTATTGCGCAATGCACGTTAAAATCTGTTGAAACATGGGCATCCTCCAAAAAATTCTTTACCTTGTATTATAACATAATTTGATCATAGACGCAAGGGAAAAGAAAAAGCCGCCATTACGTATAGTAATATCCTTTTGGAAACGGATTCCCACGTCGCCTACGGCTCCTCGGAATGACGAGGGACTCGTTCCCCCCGTGGCATTGCCTACAGGGAAGGCTTCATTTTATGCGAAAAAATCCCCAAACCGTCTTTTGCCGGTTTGGGGATTTTAAAGGATGTGATTATTTACCCAGGCAGTCGTCGCAGATGTAGACCTTCTGACCGAAAATGTTCGCTTCCTTGCCGCCGCTCTTGCCGCAGATGTCGCACTTCTTGCCGCAGCCGGTAAGTGCAAATACACCCAGTGTGCACAGAACCAATGTTAAAGCAATAATCTTTTTCATAATATCGTCTCCTTTTTATAATTGCCAATCGCTTGACTGTTTTTAGTATACCACAGGGGAAAACGGAATGCAAGGCGATCACGTCGGTTTTGTTCATATTTTTTTAAAATTTTGTCCATAATAAAAGCAACCGGGAAACAACGGGCGGATGATATCCGCCTCTACAATGCTGTACATACCGTTTCTTATCCGTAGGGACACCGCTCCTGAGGTGACCGCGGTCAACACGTAAAACGGCTTAGCGATATGTTTTTCTTTGCAAAACGCGATATATTTGCCTTGCGGCAAATGCGATATATGGCTTCGCCATGCGATATGATATAAATCCCCTCACGCCCGCAGGCATATCGCATCGAAGATATATCGCGCCGCAAAGCGGCATATCGAAAATCCATTTATGGATTTATATCGTTGCAACAACACAAAAACCGCTGACCTACGGGTCAGCGGTCTGTGTGTTATTGCAGGGGAATGTCACTGCACTTATCCAAATGATACTCTACCGTATAGTCCCGTTCGGCGTGGTCCTTGCGCACAATGTGCTGATTAAGCACATCCAGATGGCCGCCGTTTTTCACGGTTTCGTAATAGTACTGCTCATAGGTGGGGGTATCCAGATAGATGCGGTCTTCCTCTGTGTGGTAATGCTCGGTCCAGCCCTTGTAGTTGGTAGATACGCCGTCCATACCGATCATGCCGTAATCCAGCGCCTCCACAGGCTGTGTGGGCACAGGATCCTCCAACAGGGAGGGAATGTGATAATTATAAAGATAGCTGTACTTGGTCACTGTCACCACGGAATGCAGATATTCCTCCCAGGAAATACCGTGGACAGCCAGCCGTTCCTCCACCGTTGTGCCGCGCTTGGCTGTCTGCTCCTGCCAGTAGGCATAAAGGCATTCGGAGGACTGCTCTTCCAGTTGATGCAGCATCTCTTCTGTGGTGGTTTCGTCACAGCTGAGCGCCATCTCTCCGTCCTCGGAGAAGGAGAGGCTGACGGTATGGTGCAGATCGTGGAAAGAGAAAATGGGTCCGATCGTCTCCTCGATATAGCTATTAAAGGTTTGGGTAATGGTCTGTGTTTCGTCTGCGTCACCGGTCCAAACGCCAATGAGGGTGTCGGTATTCAGCGGTTCTGTCGGCTTTGGCGCGGTTTTCTCGGCAGTACAGCCGACAAAGAGTAAAAGCGCAGTCAAAATGATTGGCAGAAGCTTTCTCATAAAATACCTACTTTTTCTTTTTTTACGGGATGATCAGGCGTTTTTCCATTCATCGTAGCTCGTATAGAAGACCACATCGTACCGGAAGGTGGCCTTTTCGCCGGGATCGAGCATTTGCAATCTTCCCTGCTCCCGCATTGCTACCCGTCCGTCGGGGGTGCAGTTGCCGGGCTCCAAGCCCAGCACATAATCGTGTTCACCGGGCATTTTCCACTGGCAGAAGGAATTAAGGCTCCGGGGGTCAAAGGAGATGGCCAGCCCCAGGCCAATGCCGTGGTTATAGATCTTTGCAAGACCTCTTTGGTCAAATTCGTGGAAATAGCACTGCTCCTCATAGCCCGGGGTCGGCGCAGGGAACTGCAAATGCTGCTGCAGACCCTCAGCGGCGTGGGCATTGCGGGGGATCACCCGATCAGAGGGAATGATCAGCTCGGACTGTTCGCTCAGCAGCGGATAGCCCATATTCATGTGATACAGCACCATCACAGGGGAAGGCTCGCTGCCGTGGTTTTCCACCGTGTCGGTGAGGGTCAGCTTGTTTTCCGTGGTGGAAAATTCCAGCACCCGATGCAGCTGCAGCTTGCGGCCAAACAGCACGCAATCCTTCATATCCGCTTCAATGACCAAAAGGTCTCCCTTGCGATACCAGTGGGCGTGCTCGGCAGGGGTATTGCCGATGGTGCCGTGCATAGGCAAAAATTCGTCCCCGTCTTGGGCATCACCGCCAACGGTGGTCAGTCCGCAGGTGGTCAGAAAACCGGCAGTAAAGCTTTTCAGCCAGTGATCCTCTCTGCGGTCGTAATAGGCAGAGCCCACAAAGCCGCAGGGGGAGAAATATCCCATATTCATCCCCATAAAGGTCAGGCGGGGAATATCCGCACAGCGATCCAGGGAAACACTGCACTGAAGACCCAGGCCGTTGCGCACCTGCAAAAGCCGCAGGCCGTCACCCTTGCCGCCTACCAGGCGGTATTCTTCAATGCCGGAGATTTGGTCTTCGTGTCCTAAATAGTTGCTAAAAGCCATAAAGCTGTTCCTCCCCATTAGCCTGAGCAGTGTAGGCGCGTTCTATCCATTATAACCATCATATCATAGCTTTTGGAAAAAAGATAGCACTTTTTTCCGTTTTTATGCATAAACATCCAAACTAAGCCTTCTCTTTTTGCAAAATTATGGTATTATACTGTTGGATATATTCTTAAAGTTCTCGCCAGATACATTTTTAGAGAATAAGGTTAAGGAGATTTTTATGCTTTTTCAAACCTGGGAATACCTGCTCCTTCTTACAGCCGCTGTCGCAATAATATCGTTTATGGATAACGCGACTGCAAAAAAACTGATTATTCTGTCAATGAGTTTTTTCTTCTATGCCTATGGCAGCGGCTGGCAGGTGTTGTTGTTTGCGGTGATAATTTTGCTGGCCTATATGCAGGGGCGGCTTTTTGCAAAAAAAAGAAGCAAATTACTTTTGTACATTTCCATAATCGCGCTGTTTCTTCCTCTTTTTCTGTATAAGTATGTTCCGTTTATTTTATCGAACATTATGGGTATAGATGCAGCCCGCTACCAAAATACGTTTGTGCTTCCAATAGGCATCTCGTTTTATACGTTCCAAGCTGCAAGCTATGTCATTGATGTATATCGAAATAAAAGCTGCGCAGAGAGAAATCTTATAACCTTTGCCTGCTTTCTGTCCTTTTTTCCACAGCTTGTGGCAGGACCGATTGAACGCAGCGAAAACCTAATGCATCAGATCAGAAGCTTTAAAAAACCCTCCGTGTCAGATCTTTCTGTTGGATTTCGGCATATTTTATTGGGACTTTCCCTGAAGCTTTTGGTTGCGGAAACCATGGCATCGTTTGTCAATCCGGTTTATAATGACCTTTCCGGAAAGGGCGGCCTGTCGGTTTTGATTGCCACATTCTGTTTTGGTATTCAAATTTACTGTGACTTTAACGGATACTCTCAAATTGCCCTTGGCAGTGCGCGGCTGATGGGTGTGCGTCTGATGCAGAATTTTGATCACCCATACTGCGCACCCAGCCCTGCAGACTTTTGGAGACGGTGGCACATTTCCCTAACATCATGGTTTACGGATTATGTGTATATCCCTCTGGGCGGAAACCGAAAAGGAAAAGTGCGTACAGCGCTCAACAAGCTCATTACCTTTTCTGTTTCCGGCATTTGGCACGGCGCCAACTGGACCTTCCTTTGCTGGGGTTTGCTCAACGGTTTAGGGGTCGTTTCTTATAGACGCAAAACCACTAAAACCGGAAAATGGAGAAAAATTTGCGGCGTTATTCTGACCGGAATTCTGATAAATCTATTTTGGGTCATGTTCCGCGCCAACAGTTTTGGCGATGCCATATCTGCGTACAAGCTGATTTTCACCGACACTGCGGCACAGCTGTTCTCCCTCCGCTCTTTTTCGCAGCTCAAAAACTTTTTCTTATACGAAAACGGTTGGAGCAATGCGATGTTTCTACCAGCGGCGGTCAGCCTTTTGATTTACATCTGGTACGAATATGGCCACATTTTCGGTAAGGGTTTAACTGCAATGCTGCATTCCGAAAAGCGCAGGGTAAGATGGATGATATATATTCTTTTGATTGTATTAACCTTGTACTTCGGGCAGACGCTACAGCAGAGCTCGTTTGTTTACTTCCGTTTTTAGAAAGAGAGGAATCGGCGCTATATGAAGCTTTTTACGAAAATAATCGCGCTTACAGCGGCCCTTTGCGTCTTTTTCCTTTTTAATATATATGTGATTGTCCCAAAGTATAACGAAGGAACTTTGTATGGCTCCTATACGCAAAAGGCAGAACGGGCGCAACAAATCCAAGGACCGAAATGTGTTTTTATTGGCGGATCTGCAACTAATTTGGCATTGGATTCCCAAAAGTTTGAGGAGCTTACCGGAATGCCCACCTGCAATCTGGCAATTTCGGCGAGTGTGCCACTGCGCACCTATATGCAGGCCGCGAGGAATTGCGTCCGGGAGGGGGACGTGATTATCCTGACACTGGAATATGGGTATTATTCTACCGATCCTTACAAAATTGACGAAGCATATATTGATATGGTCAGTATTGATCCGAACCTGAAGACACCGGAAAAAGGACGCGGCCACATAGATTATTACGCAACCAGATTCCTGCGAAGCTTTACCTGTCTGAACGACGTGTTTACCTTTCAAATAAAAAACGCACTGTCATCCAATAACACAATCTACATTGCAGACAGTGTTGACCAATATGGGGATTTTTCCTTGCACAAGGGGCGCACACCAACTTATAGCCGTAAAATCTCTTCTGCAAAATTCACCTACAAAAAAGAGGTGTTTTCGCTCATCAATTCCTTTATTGACGAAATGGAAAAGCGAAATGTTACGGTATATGTAACCTATCCACCTATTGACGGCGGTTCTTACCGCAACACTCAGCAGTATTTTTCGCAGGTACAGGAAGCGATCGAAGCACATATCCACCAAAAAAATATCATTGGTACTCCGTTTGACTTTCTGTATGACGAAGATTTTTTCTTTGATACCGTGTATCATATTCGTTATGAAAACCGTGAAACCTATACCACCGACCTATACGAGGCTTATGCCGGGCGTTGTGTTGGATGACAAAAAGGAGCTGTTGCGACGCAACAGCTCCTAAAATATTTTGTATAGCCTGCAAAGCAAGTGCACCTGCCCAAAAGCTGCAGGGTTTTGCCGGCTTGGTGTGCCCGGGCTGATGAAACTTAGTTGATGGGAGTAGCGTGGGCCAGCAGGTACTTCTCGGCGTCGCCGTTCCACAGGCCGTTGTGCTTTTCTACCAGCTTTGCCAGTTCTGCAAACATCTCGTTTTCCTTGCCCAGCTCGGCAAAGTCGTCGATGGCAGTCAGAGGCATACTGATCTGATTGTAGATCAGCTTCTTGCCGCCCTTGATGTTGGGCAGATTCAGTGTGGTATCCACCACCGCATCCAGGCCGCCGATATGGGTGACCATTGCGGCGGGATTGATCTTGCCGCTGTTCATCATCTCGATGGCTTCCCGCATATCATCGGTGTTGCCGCCGGAGGTACCCACGATGTGGGTAGCCGCGTAGTGGACGTTAAAGAAGTTCATCTCTGCCTTAAACTGTGCGTTGGTGGGGCCTGCAAAGAAGTTCAGACAGCCGTCATAGCCCAAAATGGCATCCGCCTGCTCCACAACAGGGCGGACAGGTGCAAAGCAGATCACGTCATTGTAGCCGGTGCCGCCGGTAAGGTTACGAAGATACTCTACAGGGTTTTCCACCTTGGCGGTGTTGACGTAGTGCAGCTCGATGCCCAGCTCCTTGGCGTGCTCTACGGTGTAGATGCCGGCGGCGCGCTCCAGACGGGCGTCGTCAATATCGGTTACCACCAGCAAAGAGGGACGGCGGTCGCAGTGCAGTGCGTAGTCGATCGCACCCAGACCCATCGGGCCAACGGAAGCCAGCAGTGCCATCTTGCCGCCCTCTACAATGCCCATATCGTGGACATAGGAGCCGGCCTTGGTGTGATACTGGGCGTGGAAGGTGCCGATGATGCAGCTCATAGGCTCAGCCAAAGAGCCGTAGAAGTATACATCGGAATTATAGGGCAGCAGGCAGTCAGACAGCAAAGTCTCCTGAGGAATGTTGCCGTACAGGGCGTCACCGCCGCAGTAGTTGTAGGAATAGCCGGGGGCCATCAGAGAGCCCTTATAGAAGTGGGCAGGCTGAATGGAGAAGCCGTCACCAACCTTAAACTTGTGGGCCCAGTTCTTGCCGACCTCCACGATCTTGCCGCAGAATTCGTGACCCACAACGGTGGGATTTTCCGCAACATTGTCGGGAACGCGCTTGTGATCACCGCCCTCAACAGCGGCCTTGTAGGTACTCATACACAGGGAGTCGGAAATGATCTGGACACGAACACCGTCGTCTCCGATTTCCGGCAGGTCAAATTCCTCCAAACGGAGATCCATTTTGCCATGGATGCGAACGCCTTTATTCTTCATAAATACTCTCCTTCATTTCTGCCGAAAAACGGCAGCGATTTATGTATTTCCTCATCACCGAGGTCTTTCACCGCCATTATAGCACAGAAAAACGAAAATGCCAATAGGGGACTTTCAAACTTTTCCCTATTTCCCAAATAAAATACGGTGATTTACTTTCCTTCCTTTTTCTGCTACAATAGCCTTATATATACAGAAGGGGTGGATGATATGGCTTCAAAGCCTTTACATATTTTAGTGGTGGCCACGTGGCTTCCCGGCCGCTACGACAAGCTGATGGGGATCTACCACAAGCATTTTTGCCAGGCGCTGGCGCAGGCCGGCGTAAAGGTGGATATGCTCCATATTGATCGGCAGCCCATCTCCCAGGCACCGCGCTTTCCCTTTATGAAAAAGCGCTACACTTCACAAGAACAGGGCTACCGCACGTATGCCCGCCGCATGCTGAACCGACACCGTCTTTCTCCCCACTGGCAAATAAAGGCCTATACCAAATGCCTGTACCGGCTGTATAAGGCTTACGAAAAGGAAAACGGAAAGCCGGATATACTCCACGCCCAGGTGCTGATCCCCGCGGGCTATGCAACCGCCATGCTGGGCAAGCGCATCGGCGTGCCGGTGCTCATTACAGAACACGCCAGCTATTTTGAGCGCTTTTTCAGAGATTGGAGCGCGCCCTACACCAAAAAGACGGTGGAAAGCGGTGCCCGGATCACCTGCGTGGGCAATTATATGGTGGCGCTGTTTGAAAAACTGGGCGTGCAGGCACAGGTGCTTCCCAACACGGTGGACTGCAACGTGTTCAGCGGTCCGAAGGCTCCAAAAACCGACAGCACGATCCGCTTTGCCACCCTTTGCGCCCTGCGGGAGGGCAAGGGCATAGAGGTGGCGGTGCAGGCTCTTTCCCGGCTGTCAAAGGAAGAAAAGCTGACGGATTTTACCTACACTGTCATTGGAGACGGCGACAAACGTGCCCTGTATCAGGCCGCCGCACAGCAGGCAGGCATTGCAGAGCGCACCTCGTTTGTGGGGCAGAAAAACCATCAGCAGATCGCGGAAATCTTTGCCCATACCGACATTTTGCTGATGCCCTCGGACAAGGAGACCTTTGCCATCCCCGTTATTGAAGCCGCCGCCGCAGGCGTGCCGGTGGTATGCACCCGCTGCGGTGGACCGGAGGGCTTCCTGACTGCCGACAGTGCGGAATTTTGTGACGTGCAGGATGTGCCCGGTATGGCCGATGCCATTATGCGGATGGTGCAGCGCTTGCCTGAGATCGACGAGCAGAAGGTGCGGCAGGTGGCCGCCGCCTTCGACCGCAGGGCTGTTGCGGAAAAGGCCATCGGCTATTATAAAAAACTGCTTGAAAAATAATACAGCGGGCGGATGAAATCATCCGCCCGTCTCAGAGTGTCAAAGAACCCTATAAATGCGCAAATATGGCTCCCTCTGACGAGGGAGCTGGCTAATTGCCGATTTTAGGCAATTAGCCTGAGGGAGAGAAAAAACACGGGGTTCATTCGTATTTTGTGGACTTTTCCGAACTTTTTGTGATTTCTCTCCCCCAGTCAGCCTGTTCGGCTGACAGCCCCCTCGTCAGAGGGGGCCAAGGGGAAAGGTGCTTTTTTGACAGGCTACAGACGGGCGGATGATCTCATCCGCCCGTCTGTGATTTTATTCTGATTGCAGGAACAGCGCTTCAAAACGGCAGGCGCTTTCTTTCAGCTTCAAAATGCCCTCAAATACATTTTCTTCGTCATAATCCCGGAGGAATTGGTCTGCTTCCAAGGTGAAATACCCCTTATAATCCACTTCCCGCAGTGCTTTTGCAATGGCCGCAAAATCCACATCCATTGAAAAGGGGATCTGATGATCGTCATGCAGAAGGTCATTATCGTGAATGTGCAATGCCTGCAGGCGGCGACCCAGTGTGCGGATCATAGAAACGGCGCCGTCACCGGAGCCCCGCATTTCGGCGTGCCCCAGATCCAGACAGGCCACGAAAAAGTCATCATTTACCACATCAATATGCTTTTTAAAGTCCTCCCCGGTGGCGCAGGCTGCGAAGGAGGACATTGCTTTTTCATTGTCCCAGTTCCACATATTCTCCGTGGCGATCTTCACACCGCAGTCCTTGGCAAAGGGCAGTAATTCCCAATACATTTCGGCATTTTCCTCTGCGGTTTTATTGTTGTCGGGATGAATGACGCAAATACTGCCGCCGGCCTCGGCGGTGCACGCAATAGCCCGCTTCAGGCAGTCACGGACCGCCGGCACGTATACCGGAAAAGGTGCGTGGGACTGATTACACACGATGCCGTGATCCAGCCCAATTTTTTTCAGTGTTCTTGCAAATTTCAGAGCGTCACTTCCGCTTAGCGGACTTCCTGTGTTCATAGGAAGACCCGTCTGCCAGTCGATTCTGCACATATCGAACATAGAGAAATCCCAGGCATCAAAGCCGGCCTTTGCGCAGTATTCCACTGCCTTTTCCATCCCTATGATCCTTGCGATGGACCCGATTTCTGTTGATATTTTCATAGAAGCTCCTTAAATCAAAGCCTTGTTTATTTCTTTTCTGCAAGGGCCGCTGCGCAGTCTATGATGGCGTTGGCCGCATCCGCCTTGGACATCAGGGGAAGAGTATTTGCCCCTTGTGCGGTGATCAGGGTGATCACGTTGGTATCCACCCCAAAGCCGGCACCTGCCTGCCGCAGATCGTTGGCGCAGATCAGATCCACACCCTTTTTCTTCAGCTTTTCAGTGCTGTTTTCCAGCACATTTTCCGTCTCCATGGAAAAGCCGCAGAGCACCTGACCGGGACGGCGGTTTTCCCCCAGCCACGCCAAAATATCTTTGGTGCGCTTCAGCGAAACCGAAAGCGCTCCATCTTTTTTCTTCATCTTTTCGGTAGCGGTCTCTTCCGGTGTATAATCCGCAACTGCGGCGGCTTTAAACACAAAGTCCGCCTCCCGGCTGTACCGGCATACTTCTTCAAACATCTGCGCCGCGGACTGCACCTTGATCACCTGCACAAAGTGGGGCGGTGCCACGGTGGTACTGCCGCAGATCACCGTCACCTCCGCACCCCGCAGCATTGCCGCTTTTGCAATGGCAAAGCCCATTTTCCCGGAGGAGTGATTGGTAATAAAGCGCACCGGATCCAGTGCCTCACAGGTGGCGCCGGCTGTGACCAATACCCGCTTCCCCGCTAAATCCTTGGGCATCGCCAGCACCCGCAGGATATGCTCCATCAGTATTTCCGGCTCCGGCAGCTTCCCGGCACCCACGTCGCCGCAGGCAAGTCTGCCGCTATCCGGTGCAATGACCTCCCAGCCGTAATGGCGAAGCGTTTGCAGATTATCCTGCGTCACAGGGTTTTCCAGCATCCCGGTATTCATGGCAGGGGCGATCAGCTTGGGGCATTTGCAGGCCAGCACGGTGGTGGTCAGCATATCATCCGCCAGCCCGTGGGCCAGCTTTGCGCATACATTGGCAGTAGCCGGTGCGATCATCACCAGATCCGTGCGGCGTGCCAGGGAGACGTGCTCCACCTGATGCACAAAATTCCGATCAAAGGTATCCACCAGGCACTTATTTCCCGTAAGCTGCTCAAAGGTGAGGGGCGCGATAAATTCCGTGGCGTTTTTGGTCATTACCACCTCTACAGTGGCATTTGCCTTCACCAGTGCCGAGCACAGTGATGCGGCCTTATAGGCGGCAATTCCGCCGGTAACGCCCAAAAGCACAACTTTTCCCTTCAGCATATCCGTATCCTCCCTAAGATTCTTTGTTTTATTATAACCTTAATTTTTTTCGGTGTAAAGACCTCAATTACTTTTGCGCCTTTACAACCTGAGAAAATGCCGCTATAATAGGGGTATAATATGCGCTGCATCCATTCGTGGAGCGGCAGCAGGAGGGAATTGAATATGAAAACAAACCGTATGAATGTGCGTTATATGGTTATACTGGCAATGTTTGTGGCGCTGATGCTGGTGCTTCAGATCACAGGGATCGGTCTGATCCCTCTGCCGCTGATCAAGGCCACCACGATGCACATCCCCGTTATTTTGGGCGCCATTGTGATGGGCCCCACCGCCGGCGGCATTTTGGGCGGCGTTTTCGGCCTTTGCTCCATTTGGACCAATACCACCACCCCCAGCGCCTTGTCCTTTGCCTTCTCCCCCGTTTTGGCCAACGAGATTGGCGGCTTCGGCAGTGCCCTGGCCTCGGTGTGGACGGCTCTGTGCTGTCGGATATTGCTGGGCGTGGCCGCAGGCTGGCTGTGGAAGCTGCTGAAAAAATGGTCCACAAACGATTATCTGGCACTGCCTGTTACCGCGGGCATTTCCACCATTTTTCACTCTTTATTGGTAATGGGCAGCATCGGTCTTTTGTTTGATCAGCAGTTTGCCGAGGCAAAGGGCATAGCGGTGGATGTGGTGCTGAAGGTGGCAATGGGCGTTGTGGGCACCTCCGGCGTGCCGGAAGCCATTGCCGCGATCTTATTGGTCACCGCCGTAGGAAAGCCGCTACTGCTGTTTGCGGCAAAGGTCGGCAGGCAAATAACCGGGAGGAAATAAGTATGCTTCTTGCAATTGATATCGGCAACACCAATATTGTCCTCGGCGGCATCCGTAACGATGAGATCCTCTTTACCGCACGGATCGCCACAGACCGTCTGCGCACCTCTGATCAGTACGGCGTGGAGATCAAAAATATGCTGGATGCTTTCGGCGTCAGCATCGGGGATATTGACGACTGCATCATTTCTTCCGTGGTGCCCCCTGTATTCCACTCGGTGCGCACCGGCGTCATGAAGATCATCGGCAAACAGCCTATGGTGGTGGGGCCGGGCCTGAAAACGGGGCTAAACATCCACATGGATATTCCCAGTCAGGTGGGCAGTGACCGCATCGTCATCGCGGTGGCGGCCCTGGCAGAGTATGCCGCGCCCCTGATCCTCATTGATATGGGCACCGCCACCACGATGGACGTGATCACGCAAGACAACGTTTATGTGGGCGGCGTGATCTTCCCCGGCGTGAAGCTGTCGCTGGATGCCCTGACCACGCGGGCGGCACAGCTTCCCGGCATTAGCCTGGATCAGCCCTCCAAGGTCATCGGGAAAAACACGGTAGACTGTATGCGCAGCGGTATGATGTACGGCACTGCGGCGATGCTGGACGGGCTTATTGACCGTATGACCGCAGAGCTGGGGCACGGTGCAACCATTATTGCCACCGGCGGTCTTGCCAAGTTTATCGTTCCACTATGCAATCACGATATTATTCTGAAGAAGGATCTGCTGCTCCACGGGCTGAATATCCTGTACAAGAAGAATAAAAAATAGGGGCGGATGATCCGCCCCTATTTTCAGTGAAGAGTGAAAAGTGAAAAGTGAAAAGTTATGGTGTCGGCGAAGCCGACTATTATAATATTTTGACTGTATGCGCCGCAGCGCAATTCATGCATTTATGCAATTCATGCCGACAGGCAATTCATTTATGTGTCGGCGAAGCCGACGATTATAATGATTGAGGGCGTGTTATCAATCCGTGTTTTTCAAAAAGACAGGAATCCGTCTTTTTTATTGTGAATTTTCCGAAAACAGGGTAGAAGTCTATAAAAATATGTGATATAATGGTATGGTTGAGAAGAATGTTCTTTTCACAGAACGGAGAAAACGCCTATGTTAGAGATTTTAGCGCCCGCAGGCTCTATGGAGGCTCTGCGCGGAGCAGTTCAAAACGGTGCCAACGCCGTATATTTAGGCTGCGGAATGTTTAACGCCCGCCAAAGTGCCAAAAACTTCACCCCTGAAGCCTTGGCTGAGGCGGTGAAATACTGTCATATCCGCGGCGTTGCTGTACATCTGACCCTGAATACCCTGGTTTCCGACCGGGAGATGAACGACCTTTGCAAGCTGATTCGCCATGCCGCCCTCTGCGGTGTGGATGCCTTTATTGTGCAGGATCTGGGTGTAGTGCGCCAGTGCAAGGCCATTGCCCCCCATATCCCCATCCACGGCTCTACCCAAATGACGGTGCACTCTCTGCCCGGTGTGCGGCTTTGCGCCGCCTGGGGTTTCAGTCGGGTAGTGCTCAGCCGGGAGCTGAGCCGGGAGGAGATCCGCTACATCTGCGCCAATTCCCCGATCGAGATCGAAGTGTTCGGTCACGGGGCTCTGTGTATGAGCTATTCCGGGCAATGCTACTTATCTGCCGCCATTGGCGGTCGGTCCGGCAACCGCGGGCGCTGTGCCCAGCCTTGCCGTCAGTGCTACGGCTATGGCCGTATGCAAAACAACTACCCCCTGAGCCTGAAGGATAACTGCCTGGTGCAGTACCTGCAGGAATTGGAGCGTATGGGGGTCGCCTCGGTGAAGCTGGAGGGGCGTATGAAGCGGCCGGAATATGTGGCGGCGGTGACAAACGTGTATGTACAGGCCGCGAAAAACGGAGCTGTTACCCGCCCGATGATGGAGACCCTTTACCAGGCCTTCAACCGTCAGGGCTTTACCGACGGCTATTATCAGGGCAAGATCGGCCCGGAGATGTTTGGTGTGCGTCAGGAAAATCAGGAAAACAATGCCTGGTACAAGCAGGTACGCCAAAGCTATGAAGCCATTGAAAATCAGCTTGTGCCCATTACCATGGAGGCGGAGATCCGTCGGGAGGGCTGCAAGCTGTCTGTACGGGATGAGCAGGGCCGCACCTGCACCGCCTACTGCGGCGGCGCAGAGGAGGCACGGAATATGCCTCTGACAGAACGGATGCTGGCCGAACGGCTGGAGAAAACCGGCGGTACCCCCTATTACTGCACCGATGTGCGCGTAACACTGCAGCCCGGCGTGACCCTTCCCGTTTCCGCAGTGAACGGTCTGCGGCGGGACGCCCTGAATATGCTGACCGCACAGCGCGCCCGTCAGGGCACCCCCATATTGGGCAAGCCCCTGAAAACCGTCTCCTTCCCCGGTCAGCGGAAAGCACCTGTACTGACGGTACAGGTCACCACCCGGGAGCAGGTGACTGCGGCGCTGATGAAAGCCCGCCCGGCTATGCTGTATGTGCCGGTGCATCTGCTGAACGAGGATCTTGCCTGGTGCGAGAAGCTCTCCCGCTATGTGCCGGTTTGCGCCGCACTGCCCCGCATCACCCACGATGCAGAGGTGGGGATGCTGCTGCAAAATCTTCGCCGACTGAAAAATGCAGGGGTGGAGGATGTGCTGGTTTGCAACTTAGGGCAGATCATTCCCGCCAAGGAAGCCGGTATGCGCCTGCACGGAGATTTTGGACTGAATATTTACAATTCCGGTGCCGTCTATACCCTGCGGGAGCTGGAAATGGCTTCCGTGTGTCTCAGCTTCGAGATGACACTGCCCCAAATTCGGGACGTGAGCAAGGCGGTTGCCTGTGAGCTTTTGTGCTATGGCCGCCAGCCGCTGATGGTGACGGAAAACTGCCTGATGCATAACCGAACAGGAAAATGCACCTGTCAGCTGGCACCCACCAAGCTGACCGATAAGACCGGCGCGGAATTTCCCGTGATCCGGGACGGTATAAGCTGCCGCAGTATACTGCTCAACGGCAAAAAGCTGAACTGGCTGGACCGTCAGGAGGACCTGGTGAAGCTGGGGCTGTGGGCGACCCGACTGTACTTTACCACGGAAAATCCCCGGGAGGTGGATCAGGTGATCGACAGCTACCTGCGTCCCCGTCCCTTCGACCCCGGTGCCAACACCCGGGGGCTTTACCTGCGGGGCGTGGAATAAAGGCTATAAACAATATGATCCGAGGATAGCTTTATGAAACTGATTCTTGCATCCCAATCCCCCCGGCGGCAGGAGCTGCTGGGCAAATTGGGCATCGACTTTGAAATACAGGTGCCGGACGCAGATGAGCAGATGGATCAGCTGGACGACCCTGCCCGTCAGGTGGCCGCCGTGAGCCTGCGAAAGGCGCAGGCCGTGCGATCTGAGCCGGACGATGTGGTGATCGCCGCCGACACCATCGTGGTATGCGACGGAAAGATCCTGGGAAAGCCCCAAAGCCCGGAGCACGCCGCCCAAATGCTGCGTATGCTATCCGGACGGGCCCATCAGGTGATGACCGGTCTGACGGTACTGCACGGATGCAGACAGGAAAGCTGTACCGAGATCACCACGGTACATTTTAAGCCCCTGACGGACCGGGAGATCGCCCGTTATGTATCATCCGGCGACCCCATGGACAAGGCCGGTGCTTACGGCATCCAAAGCGGTGCAACGATGTTTGTAGAGGGCATCGAAGGGGATTATTTTAACGTGGTCGGCTTGCCCCTTTGCCGGCTTTACAAGGTGCTTCAAACAGTAGCGCCTGCAATCCTAACCGCTGATTAGATCATCTGCAGTCACAATAATGGAGGAACGCAAATGAAACACTTTTTCTCCACCCGTATTCGGGTGGTTTTGGTGGTCACCCTGCTTTTGGCAGGCATTTTGGCTGTGATCGGTAACCTGACGGGACTGAGCTTTCCGTCTATGCTGGTCAAGGGTATTTTGACGCCCTTGCGCACCGGTGTCAGCCGTCTGACAGATCAGGCGGAGAATTTGTACAGCTATATCTTCGAGCACGATTCCCTTTTGGAGGAAAACGCCAGGCTAAAGCAGCAGCTTGCGGAAATCGAGGACGATGCCCGTAATGCCGATGCCATCGCCCGGGAAAATGCCCGCCTGCGGGAGCTGCTGAATTTGCAGCAAAGTGACGAGGACTATAAGTTTGTGGACGGCTACATCATCGCCTGGAGCTCCAACGACTGGTCCAATACCATCACTATCAACCGCGGTTCCAACGCCGGTATTGAGGTAAATATGTGCGCGGTCACTGCCAACGGTCAGCTGGTGGGCCTGGTCAGTGAGGTAGGCCCCAACTACGCGGTGATCAAAACGGTTTTGGATTCCACCATTGAGATCAGTGCCACGGTAGCCGGCGCAGGCTACAACGGTATGGTCAAGGGCGGCTATTCCACCGAAAGCCCCGATAAACTGCGGATGAACTATCTGCCCAGCACCGCCACCATCCACATTCACGACCAGGTGGTCACCACCGGCTCTACGGTTTATCCCCGCAACCTGATTTTGGGTTATGTGATCGACGCGGGCTTTGACGATTCCGGCGTGTCCAAATTCGCCCTTTTACAGCCGGCGGCTGAGATCGGCTCTTTGGAGCAGGTCTTCGTAGTCACCGACTACAACAGTGGGGGACTGGAATGATCGGGAAAAGAGAATTCAGAGAGGATCGCCCCTACAGCAGCTTCTGGAGCAAGCTGTACATCACCAAAAAGCAGCGGCGCAGCATCCTGAAATGGGCGCTGTACGGCGTGCTTCTGCTGACGCTGAGTCTGTTGCAGGATGTGGTACTGGCTCGCTTCAGCCTGTACGGTGCCACCACAGAGCTGGTGCCTGTGGGCATTTTCCTCATTTGCATATTGGAGGGCGGCGAATCCGGCAGCGTATTTGCCCTGATCTCCGCCATCGTCTATCTGTTTACAGGCACACCCGGCGGCGTATACTCTATGGTTTTTATCACCTTGCTCAGTATTGCCGTCACCATCTTCCGTCAGGCCTATCTGCAAAAGGGCTTTGGCGCGGCGCTTATGTGTGGGGCGGCGGCAGTATTTCTGTATCAGCTGTTGGAATTTGTGATCGCCCTGTTTTTAGGACTGACCATTTTGAGCCGTTTCGGCGGCTTTATGCTCACAGCCGCAATGTCGGCGGTGACCATTCCCATTTTGTATCCCATCGCATTGTCGATTGAATCCATTGGAGGACAGACATGGAAAGAATAACCCGACGGCGGGCAATGATTATTATGCTGGTCTTTTTGGTGATCGTAGGGCTTTACGCCTTTCGGCTGTATGACGTGCAGATCATCCAAACCGGCGGACAAAAGGATAACGCCTCCACCTTCACCACCCAAACCAGTGTAAAAGCGGCCCGGGGCGAGATCCTGGACCGCAACGGCAACGTGCTGGTGGGCAACCGTGACGGCAAAAAGCTGACCATCAATCACTATGTATTGCTCAGTGTGGATGGCACTTATGAGTATCTGTACCGCCTGGCGACCCAGTGCAACCGGGAGAACATCTCCTATAACGAGACCTTCCCGGTGACCCGTGAGCGTCCCTTTACCTACACCCTCAGTGAATACACCTCGGCACAGCAGGGGTATTTTCAAACCTTCCTGTCCAATTACGGCATCGACTCGGATATTACCGCCCCTTTGCTGGTGGAAAATCTCCGCAAACGGTACGATCTGCCGGAGGAATGGACCGACGAGGAAGCACGGCAGGTCATCGGCCTGGTGTATGAGCTGGTACTGCGTAACCACATCGGACACCTGCCGGTGTATGAATTTATCAGCGACGCGGACGACCAGGCACTTTCCCACATTGTGGAATTGAATATCCCCGGCGTGAACGTGGAAGTGACCCCCATTCGGGAGTACTATACGGAATACGGCGCCCACATTTTGGGCTATGTAGGCTCTATGAGCCCGGAGCAGTGGGAGCATTACAAAGACATCGACGGCTATCAGATGGACACCAAGATCGGTCAATCCGGCTTTGAGGCGGCGTTCGAGGAATATCTCCACGGCAAGGACGGCTTGCGGCTGGATACGGTGACCACCGACGGCACCATTATCTCCTCCGTATGGCTGGAAGAGCCGAAGGCAGGCTCCAACGTGGAGCTGACCATCGACATCAACCTCCAGCGTGTAGCGGAGGAGCAGATGGCGGCAGTGGCCCAGTCCCTGATCGATGCAGGCAAGGACGGCTCGGACGTGGAGGGTATGGCGGTGGTGGCCGTGGACCCCCGCAACGGTGACGTTTTGGCCTGTGCCAGCTATCCGACCTACGATCTAAAGACCTTTTTCCAGGATTACGACGACCTGATGAAAGACCCATTACTTCCTACATACAACCGTGCCCTGTTGGGTCTGTACGCCCCCGGCTCCACCTATAAGATGAATATGGTGGTGGCGGGCATCGAAGCCGGACGGATCAATTCTCAAAGTAAGATCTACGATAAGGGTATTTTCGATAAGTATGAGGACTATCAGCCCACCTGTTTGGCATACCCCAACGGCTCCCACGGGGATATTACCGCGGCAGAGGCACTGCAGGTATCGTGTAACTATTTCTTCTACGACCTGGGTGACCGTATGGCCATCGCCAATATCGACCTGACCGCCAAAGCCCTGGGCTTGGGTGAGATCACCGGCGTAGAGCTGCTGGAATACCCCGGCCGCCGCGCCAATCCGGAGACGAAGGCCGCCCTGTACGACAGTGACAAGGCCGTCTGGTCTCCCGGTGACCAGCTTGCGGCATCCATCGGCCAGTCGGACAATATGTTTACCCCCATTCAGCTGGCAGTATACGCAGGCACATTGGGTATGCAGGGCACCAGATATAAGTCTACCTTCTTAAACCGGGTGGTCTCGCCGGACTACCGCACCCTGGTGTACGAAAACGACCCGGTCATTGCCAGCGTGTTCGAAATATCCGAAGATGCCTATACCGCATATAATGAAGGTATGAAGCTGGTGACCAGCAAGTACGGCGGTACAGCTTACTCCACCTTTGCAAACTATCCCATTTCCGTAGCGGGCAAGACCGGTACGGCACAGCATGGCCGCGGCGGCTCCGAAAACGGCTCTTTCGTGTGCTATGCCCCGGCAGATACGGCTCAGCCGGAAATCGCCATTGCCATTTACGGCGAAAAGGCAGGTCACGGCAGCAGTCTGGCAAAGATCGCCAAAAGTATGCTGGACGTGCAGTTTGCGATCGGTGACGTGGCAGAGGTCATCACCTACGAAAACAAAGTCAGTTAAGGAGATTTGTAATGCGGTGCTATTATATGAGCGGTGCCGGTAACGATTTTGTGGTTATCGACGGGCGGGGCTGCAACGAAGATTATGCGGCTCTGAGTAAAACACTGTGCGCCCGGGTGGGTGCAGACGGTTTTATGGCGCTGGACGTGTCGGAAAAAGCGGATTTTCGCCTGCACTTTTACAATTCCGACGGCTCTCGGGGCGAGATGTGCGGCAACGGAAGCCGCTGTATCTGTAAATTTGCATACGATTTAGGCATTGCAGGCCCGCAAATGACGGTGCAGACCGATGCAGGCATTGTACAGGGGTGGCGCATCAACGAAAACCGCTACCGTGTATGCCTGACCCGTCCCACAGATATCGACCTGCAGGCCAAAGAGGGTGTGGCCTACGCCGTGTGCGGCGTGCCCCACGCACTGGTGGAAAAGCCGGACCTGCAGTGGGATCAGAAGGAGCAGCTTCGGGAGGAAGCCAAGGCCTTGCGGTTTGACCCCCTGTTTCCCAAGGGCACCAATGTGGATTTTTACCGCTTTTTGGACGATCAAACACTGCGCATTTTAAGCTATGAGCGCGGGGTGGAGGATTACACCCTGGCCTGCGGCACCGGATGCGGCGCGCTGACTGCCATGCTGTATACCGCCGGCAGGATGCGCTCAAACACCTTGACCATCCATAATCCCGGCGGCACACTGGAAGTCACCGTACAGGGCAACGGCGGGCTGATCAGCAGCCTTCTGCTGGAAGGCCCGGCAGAGCTGATAGACGTATTTGAAATATAAAAGGTTCTATGTCAATAGTTGGGGTAGAGCCAAAATAGAATAATTTATGGATCGTGTCGGAGCTATTGCTCCGGCACGATTTTAAGTATTACAGAATAAGATCCTTTTTCTGAAATTATTGAAGTTTCGCATACCGTAA
>JAGASJ010000074.1 GCA_017621795.1 Oscillospiraceae bacterium
GACACTTCCGGTATACAGGGATAATTTTGTATCTTCCAGGCTTAGGTCTCCGGATACTATCAGGTTGCCATTTCGCAGGGTCAGGCTTTTTTGATATCCATTACGGATGGTCAAATTACCATTGATCTCCCAGGTATGACCATCCAACGTATAGGTTCCTGTTTGGAGTTCTACATCACAGCTGGTCTGTTCGTCCTGCGCTAGACTCATGGAGTATACCTCCAGCCGCAGGAGATTTTGATTCGTCACCTGAGACAGACCTGCAATGTTATAGGACGTTACCTTTTGTAAAAATCTTACTCCCGCACTTTCTCTCAGATCCAGCTTTCCCAAACTGGAGGTGTCGGGATAAGCCAGATCAACTGTCTGTTCTTTTTTCCCGGCAAAACAAAACTGGAAACTGTTTCCTGCGTTCAATCCTGTTTCATGAGACTTACTGTCCTGCATCAGATTTCCCATCAGCTTGAATTCACCATTTTTGAGGACGGATGCTGCACCGGAGCGGATGCTGACGTCTCCCTGTACTTCCAACCGGGTGTCAGCTCGCTCCATACGCAGGGTCCCAGTGCCAAGCAGGGACAGATCCCCCTGGATGACACAGATGCTGCCCAGGTCCAGCGTCCCATAACTGATAGATGCATTTCCGGCTATCTGCAGGGAACCAGTGGATACCCGGCAGGAGCCTCCTGCCTGTGTCATGTCTTTTTGTACGGTGATGGTATGCCCATTCAGATCCAGATTTCCTCCCAGTATCCTCAGATCTGCACAGATGATATCTTCGTACAGGGTGGTGTTGGTATATATGACCAAGTCCTGGGCTGGTCCTGGTGTTGGATCCGGTGTGTCCGTTATTACCGGTGTGGCGGCTGGAACCCAGCTTTCTGTTACTGCTGATGTCGTGGCTGGCACGGTAGTATCAGACACTTCGGGCAGTGGTGTGGATGTCACCTCCGGCATAAGGGCTGGTCCCGGCTCTGGAGTTAGTACGGGTATATTTGTCGGTATTTCCGGCTGCTTTGCCAGAGAGGCAGCCGGAATGTCCGTTCCCGGTATTCCGGTTCTTTCCGGTGTGTCCGCCGGTATCCCGGAGGTTTCTACACAGTCTGGTGTTCCTGTCTCTGCACAGGTCACTGCCGGCTCTGGGGTTTTTGGCGGCTGGATACTGTTTATTGGAGGCTCCGTTACTTCCGGTGTCTCTATTAGTATGACTGGTTCCGGCCCTGGTGCCTCTGTCGCCACAGCAGCCGCAGGTCCTTCTGTTGCTGCCAGTTCCGGTGTTGGCACTAGTCCCGGTGTTTCAGTGGCTTCCGGCTTTGTATCCCCTGCCTGACTTCTTTCCTCTTCACTGGTGACCTTTGTTCCGGTCTGCTGAAAGTAATCTTCTTTTTCCAGAAGCTGTAAATCTTTTTCTTCCCCTTCTGCCAGAAATCCAATGGTAACACTTTCTCCTGCTGCAAGGGTCGTATTGTAGTCCATCGGGCTGATCAGGTACCAGTTTCCTATCTGTTGGCAAATCCCGTTCCACATGCTGGTAATCTTGGCATCCCATGGGAAATCGATCTGCCATCCCTGGAC